>CALXBH010000001.1 GCA_944386475.1 uncultured Clostridia bacterium
ATTAAAGGTTGCTCGAAAGAAGATTATGATGACTTCTTCCGGGCAACCGGATACATAGAAAACACACAGGAAACCGGAGCTGTCACATCCGTTTTGCCTGTGTGTGATTCAGATGAGTGTTGCAAAACCTACAGTTCCCTATAAACCAAAAATATTTTCTAGCATTCTGCTTGTACTTTGTGATAACAAGTCTTTTGAGCCGTTTATCCGAAACAAAAATTTTTCATTTGGCGGCAGATTGTTCATGGAATCAAGTTGACATTGCAGCCTATCTATTATAAAATAGTATATTGTTAAAGTTATGTCAATTAGAAAGGAACGTGCAGAGATGGGCTTAACAATCGCAGAAAAAATTTTAAAAGACCACATCGTGGACGGCCAGATGGTCAAGGGCACCGAGATCGGCATTAAAATCGACCAAACCCTGACCCAGGACGCCACCGGCACCATGGCTTATCTGGAGTTTGAAGCAATGGGCGTCGACCAGGTGAAAACCGAGCGCAGCGTGGCCTACATCGACCACAACACCCTGCAGTCCGGTTTTGAAAACGCGGACGACCACCGGTTTATCGGCTCGATGGCCAAAAAGCACGGCATTTATTTTTCCCGCCCCGGCAACGGGATCTGCCATCAGGTTCAGCTGGAGCGCTTTGCCATCCCCGGCAAAACCCTGATCGGTTCAGACAGCCACACCCCCACAGCGGGCGGCATCGGCGCGTTTGCCTGCGGCGCAGGCGGCCTGGACGTAGCGGTCGCTATGGGCGGCGGCGCTTATTATATCACCATGCCCCAGATGGTGCGCATCAATCTGACCGGCAAATTGCAGGATTGGGTGTCCGCCAAGGACGTGATCCTGGAAGTGCTGCGCATCCTCACCGTGAAAGGCGGCGTGGGCAAGGTGATCGAATACGGCGGCGAAGGGGTTAAATCCCTGTCGGTGCCGGAGCGCGCCACCATCACCAACATGGGCGCGGAGCTTGGCGCCACCACCTCTATCTTCCCCTCGGATGAGATCACCCGGGAATTTATGGCCGCCCAGGGCCGGGAAGCCGACTGGAAAGAGCTTTCTGCCGATCCGGACGCCGTATATGACGAAACCTACACCATCGACCTTTCTAAACTGGAGCCTATGGCTGCATGTCCTCACTCCCCGGACAACGTCAAAACCGTAGATGAGCTCGGCCCCATCAAGATCGATCAGGTCTGCATCGGTTCCTGCACCAACTCCTCTCTTTACGACCTGCTGAAAGTGGCGTACATCCTCAAAGGCAAAACCGTCCATCCGGATGTGAGCCTTGCCATCGCCCCCGGTTCCAAGCAGGTATACAACATGATGGCCAAATGCGGCGCGCTGTCCGATTTGATCGACGCGGGCGCCCGGATTCTGGAATCCGCCTGCGGCCCCTGCATCGGCATGGGCCAGTCCCCCAACTCCAAGGGGATCTCCCTGCGCACCTTTAACCGCAACTTTGAAGGCCGCAGCGGCACCAAGGACGCGGGCATTTATCTGGTAAGCCCCGAAGTGGCTGCCGTTTCCGCTCTCACCGGCGTGCTTACAAACCCCAAAACCCTGGGTGAAATGCCGAAGTTTGAGCTTCCCAAACATTTCTTAATTAACGACAACATGATCGTGCCGCCCGCGCCTCCGGATGAGGCCAAGGACGTGGAGATCCTCCGCGGCCCCAACATCAAGCCCTTCCCGGTCACCGAGCCGCTGGAAGCTTCCATCAAAGCCGACTGCGTGCTGAAGGTGGGCGACAATATCACCACCGACCACATTATGCCGGCGGGCGCCAAAATCCTCCCCTACCGTTCCAACATCCCCTATTTAAGCCAGTTCTGCTTCGGCGTTTGCGACGAAACCTTCCCGGAGCGGGCCAAGGCAGCCGGACAAAGCTTTGTGGTCGGCGGAACCAACTACGGCCAGGGCTCTTCCAGAGAACATGCGGCGCTGGTTCCCCTGTATCTGGGAGTGAAAGCGGTCATTACCAAGAGCTTTGCCCGTATCCACCGCAGCAACTTAATTAACGCCGGCATCCTTCCCCTGACCTTTGTCAATGAGGAAGATTACGATAAGATCGATCAGGGCGATACGCTGGAGCTTGCCGACATCCGCTCCACCATTGAAAATGAACAGCCGGTGGTGCTCAAAAACCTCACCAAAGGCATTGAGATTCCCCTGGACTGCTCGTTGTCCGGCCGGAGCAAGGAGATCATCCTGGCAGGCGGGCTGTTAAACTACACCCGGGAGCAGAATAAGTAAGCTGCCCTTTAACATTATCAAGCAAGGAGGAACCCCCTATGGCGAAAATTCAGATGAAAACGCCGCTGGTTGAAATGGACGGCGACGAGATGACCCGGATCATCTGGCAGATGATCAAAGACATCCTGCTGACCCCTTATATTGACTTGAACACCCAATACTACGACCTTGGCTTAAAACATCGGGACGAGACAAACGACCAGGTGACGGTGGACTCCGCCAACGCCACCAAAAAATACGGCGTGGCTGTTAAGTGCGCCACCATTACCCCCAACGCCGCCCGTGTGGAGGAATATAACCTCAAGGAAATGTGGAAAAGCCCCAACGGCACCATCCGCGCTATCTTAGACGGCACAGTATTCCGCAAGCCCATCCTGGTGAAAGGCATCACCCCGTATATCCCCACCTGGACCAAACCCATTACCATCGCCCGTCACGCTTACGGGGATATTTATAAAAACACCGAGCTGAAAGTCTCCGACGGCAGCAAGGCGGAGCTTGTGGTCACCGATAAGGACGGCAACGAAACCCGGGCGCTGATCCACGAGTTTAAAGGTTCCGACGGTATTGTGCAGGGCGTACACAATCTGGACGCTTCCATCTCCTCCTTTGCGAGAGCCTGCTTTAACTATGCCTTAGACGCCAAGGAAGACCTGTGGTTTGCCACTAAGGACACCATCTCCAAAACCTATGACCACCGGTTTAAGGACATCTTTGCGGAGATTTATGCAAACGAATACGAGGATAAATTCAAGGCAAACGGCATCGAGTATTTCTACACCCTGATTGACGATGTAATCGCCAGGGTGGTTCGCTCCAACGGCGGATTTATCTGGGCCTGCAAAAACTATGACGGCGACGTGATGTCCGATATGCTGGCCACCGCTTTCGGAAGCTTGGGCCTGATGACCTCGGTGCTGGTCTCCCCCACCGGCGTGTACGAGTACGAGGCGGCCCACGGCACCGTGACCCGGCATTACTACAACTACTTAAAGGGTGAAAAGACCTCCACCAACCCCATCGCTACCATCTTTGCCTGGACGGGTGCCTTGAGAAAACGGGGCGAGCTGGACAACATCCCCGAGCTTTCCGCTTTTGCCGACAAGCTGGAAAAAGCTTCGATTGCCACTATGGAGGACGGCATCATGGATAAAAACCTGGCGCTGATCTCCACGCTGGAAAACAAAAAAACAGTGGACACCGAGACGTTCTTGAAAGAAATTAAAGTCCGGCTGGATGCGCTGCTGTAATTGATAAAGGAAGGATTCCTCATGGCAAAGGCGAACACGGTCTCCCTGTCTGTGATCCGCAGGCTGCCGCGATACTACCGCTTTTTAGGCGAGCTTTTAAAAAGCGGCTGCAATCGGATCTCCTCTAAGGAACTCAGCGAACGGATGGGTTTGACCGCTTCCCAAATCCGGCAGGATTTAAACTGCTTCGGCGGTTTTGGCCAGCAGGGATACGGCTACAACGTACCTGCTTTGTACGAAGAGATCGCCAAAATATTAGGGCTTGACAAAAAGCAGAAGACCATTTTGATCGGCGCCGGCAATCTGGGCCGCGCCATTGTGACCCACATGGACTTCTCCCGGCGCGGATTTGATTTGATCGGCATTTTTGACGTCAATGAACAGTTAATCGGCAAAAAGGTCAGCAACGTGTCCATCCTTCACATTAATAAACTGGAGGAATTCTGCCGGGTCAATGCTCCTACCGTGGCGATTCTCTGTATCCCCAAGGAAGCCGCCAAAAACCTGGCGGACCCCCTGGTGGAGCTGGGGATCAAGGGCTTCTGGAACTTCAGCCACTATGATCTCGCTATTGACTATCATGGGATTGTGGTGGAAAATGTTCATCTGGGCGACAGCTTAATGACCCTGTGCTACCGGGTCAACCAGAACATGGCCCCGGAATCCCCAAAAAGTTAAAAAATAGTGTCGCAGAATCAGTAGAGGCCATTGCAAAACTTTTGTTTTGCAATGGCCTCTTTCTTTTTTATAACTGCCGTTTGATCTGTTCCAAAGCGCTTTTTTCCAAACGGGAAACCTGCGCCTGGCTGATGCCGATCTCCTTTGCCACCTCTACCTGGGTCTTTCCGTTTAAAAAACGCAGGGATAAAATCTTTTTCTCCCGATCGTTTAACTTTTTGATCGCCTCTTTCATGGAGATCTCCCCCAGCCAGTCCGAATCGTCATGATGGTCGGACACCTGGTCCATCACATAGATGGTATCTCCCCCATCGGAATACACCGGCTCGTACAAAGAAACCGGATCGACAATCGCCTCCAGAGCCATCACCACATCCTCTTTTGGAAGCTGCATTTCCCGGGCAATCTGCTCCAGAGTAGGCTCATGATCCAGCTCGACGGTCAGCCGCTCTTTCACCTGCATGGCCTTATAGGCGGTATCTTTTAAAGAGCGGCTGACCCGCACGGAATTATTATCCCGCAGATAGCGGCGGATCTCTCCGATAATCATGGGGACGCAGTAGGTGCTGGTGCGCACATTCTGAGTGATATCAAAGTTGTCAAAGGCCTTGATAAGGCCAATACACCCTACCTGAAACAGGTCGTCCAGATTTTCCCCCCGGTTGGTAAACCGCTGTATCACGCTTAACACCAGCCGCAGGTTGCCGTTAATAAGCTCTTCCCTCGCCTTTTGATCTCCCGCCTGCATTTTTTTAATCAGCTCAATTTTTTCCTTCTCTTTTAATACCTTCAGCTTTGCGGTATTGACGCCGCAGATCTCCACCTTATTAACGTGCACCTACAACAACTCCCCTGTCAATACTTTCTTAATAAAAAGTATTGACAGGGGAGAAAAATCCCATGCAGTTATTCAAACAAATCCGTAAGAAAAATCTTACCATTATTCCGTCCGGGAAGCTTCTGGAACCGATTTTTGCTTTTCTCCTTGCAGCATCTCTTCCTTTTTCTCTTTGCCTTTTACGGGGATCACAAAAAATAACCCTACTAAAATCGGCATATAAAAGGTCAAAAACCGCCAGAACAGCATTGCCATGTTAAGCGTTCCCTGAGAAAAGAAAATCTGATAGAAGGTATAAAAACTAAGCTCCGCACCGCCTACGGCTCCCGGCAGGGGCACAAAGGAGGAGATCATCAGCACAAAGGACTGCGCCGCCAAAATCAGCATGTAGGACGCCGGGTGGAGCTCCAAGCTCAGATGAATAAAATAGGTGATGGAAAAATATGCCGTCAACTGCACGACCGTAAGCAATACCATCTGTACGATCATACCGACGTTCTGCTTCATCATGGTGACGCTTTCATAGAACTTATCCAGCTCATCATCGATGTATTGCAGCCTTTTTTCCTTATCTTTTACCAGATGGATTTTTGCTAAAAGCCGCACCAATCCTCTGGATGCCCATTGAGTAAAACGGCGGAAACAGCAAATGCAGATTAATCCCACCATCACCGCGGCGTTGACCACAAAGCCCAGCAAAACAAGCCAGGAAAAGCCGGGCACTTGCTGGACAAAGAATTTCCAGTTAAAAATCAGGATGACCAGCGAATATATCGTCAACGTCGTCTGATAGACGATAAACTTGGTAATCAGGGTACACCCTGCAATCCCCAAAGGAACACCGGTTCTGGTCATATAAAACGCCTGCATCGGCTGACCTCCGCTGGCGGAGGGAGTCACGCAGTTAAAAAACTGACCAATCATGGTAGTACGCATGGTTTTGGAAAATTGCTGAGCCTTATGAAACCGTTTCACGCAAATATGCAGTACGACCCCTTCCAATAACCAATATAACAGCATCAAGGCAAGCGCACAGAACATCCAAAAAGGTTTTACGCTGGCTAAAACGTTAATGAGATTGGTGAAGCCTTCCGACCAGATGATGTAGGCAATTAAAGCGACAACCGATAACAGGATGATAACAATGTTGATTTTTTTTAACTTCATAAAACCCTTTTACCCCTTGGATACTGTCTTAATCTTTTTATTGCGCACAGATGCCGCTCCGGCAGGGCGTTTTTTCATGGCAGGCCTTGTGGCCGCTTTTTTCTTTTCACTTTTTTTATAGCGGTATTTACGGCCTGCCGGCCTGTTTTTCATAACCTCAGAATAAAAATTATCCCACATGGTGAGCACATGGTCTTTGTTGTAAAACTCATGACCCCGCCAGGAACTCTCCTGCGCCTGTTTTAAATAGGCAGGATCTTGCGCCAGGCGTTTCAGCACACTTACAAAGCCGTCTACATCTTTTGCTTTAAGATAATAATCGAACAAGATGTTTTCATACAGCTGTACATCCCGCAGCAAAATGGGAAGCTTGCAGTTCATAGCCTCCAAAATCGTCATGGGGAACAATTCCTCATAGGAAGCGAGGAACAGCACATCCCCCATATTGTAGATTTCATTCATCTTTTCCCGCTCGATGATTCCTAAAAACTTCAGATTCTCCGGCGGGTTATCCACGATTTTCTTGATTTCCTCATAACCATCGGAAATGTGGCCGAAGGAAAATCCTCCCGCCCAGATAAACTGCATTTCCGGAAGCCTTTTGGCGCATTCTACAAAGTCAAAGATCCCCTTGCGCCGCTGTAACTGGCCGGCGCACACCACGGTGAACTTATCCTTATCAAGGCCGTATTGCTCCCGAAGCGGCTGTTTTTTGTAAGACTCCATAGGATAAAACTGATCGCCGCACACAAAGTTCGGAATATAGGTGATTTTTTTCCGGTCAATACCATAGGCAGCCAGCTTGTCAATAAAGCAGGGGTTGACCGTCACCAGATAATCCATATGGCGGTAAAAAGAGATCAGATATTTATAAAAGATCTTTTTAGCCGGCGGCGGAAGCTTTAGGCTGTTCTCCAAGGTTTCGGGCAGAAAATGGACATACCCCACTGTTACACCGTTTCGCTTGACAAAGGGAAGTGATAAGAAAAATTCCGGATTTACCGTGTGGTAATGAGTAATGTCCGCCGGCACCAATTTGTTTTCTGAAATCGTATATTTGTCCGCCAGTCCGTTTTTGAGCAGGGTGACCTGCTCGTCATATGCCGAGGAAACCCCCTGCCCTTTTACCGTATAAGCTTTGGACATCATATTGATCAGATATTTCACAACCGTCATACCCTTCTTCAATTACTCTCTGTTCCCGCTACGGCGCCCTATACCAAGGCCATTTTATCTTACGTATAAAACCATCAAAATAGACATAGCCTCTCGATCCTACGCCTTTGATTTCTTGTCTATTTTAACATATTTTTGAGGGAAAGGAAAGGCTATAAACCAAATAAATTTCTTACAGTATTTTTACCACCGGCTTCATATTTTTGTAAGGATTCCCTTTCTTTTGACCCGCCGGTTTGTTATAATGAAGATGAAGTATAAAAAGATTGCTATAATCGATATTATGACATTTCTATCTTAACATGTTAAAAGATATTTTGAAAGTAATACAGCTAAAATTTATAATTATTTAAGCAGAAAAACAATAAAAGCTTTACAGCGAAAGGACGGGTGAACCATATGAAACTTACCTTTTACGGCGCGGCCAGAGAAGTCACCGGGAGCTGCCACTGTCTGGAGGTAAACGGCAAAAAAATCCTGATCGACTGCGGACTGCAACAGGGACAGGATGAAAAGGAAAATCAACAGCTTCCCTTTCACGCCTCTTTAATCGACTATGTGATTCTAACCCACGCCCACATCGATCACAGCGGGCGGCTTCCTCTACTGGTCAAAGACGGTTTTGAAGGAAAAATCTATGCCACCGGCGCTACCTGCGATTTAATTTCCATCATGCTGCGGGATTCCGCCCACATCCAGGAAATGGATGCCAAATGGGCCAACCAAAAAGGCCGCCGGGCGGGAAAAGAGCCTGCCGTTCCTTTATACACCATGCTGGATGCTGAGGATACCCTGGAATATCTGGTGCGCTGCCAGTACAACCAGCCCATTGACATTGCTCCCGGCATCCGCCTTATGTTCACCGACGCCGGCCATCTGCTGGGCTCCGCTTATGCGCAGCTGTGGCTGGAGGAAGACGGCATCAAAAAGAAAATCGTCTTTTCCGGGGATATCGGAAATAAGTCCCAGCCGATTATCCGCGATCCTCAGGTTGTGAAAGACGCCGACTATGTAGTTATGGAATCCACCTATGGCGACCGGCTACACGAGCCCTACCGGGATTACACCAAAGATCTCGCAAACATCATTAACGACACGTTAGCCGGAGGCGGAAACGTGGTGATTCCCTCCTTTGCCGTGGGCCGCACCCAGGAGCTTTTGTATTTCCTGCGGGAGATCAAGGAACAGCATCTGGTAACCAGCGTGTCGGATTTCCTTGTCTATGTGGACAGCCCTCTCGCCAGCGAAGCGACGAAAATTTATGACGGCGATTTAACCGGCTACGCAGATGAGGAGACCATCCAGGTCATTAAAAAGGGATTCCAGCCTATCCGTTTCCCCGGGCTTCGCATCACCCAGACCACCGAGGAATCCAAAATGCTCAACGAAGATCCCACACCCAAAGTCATCATCTCTTCCAGCGGCATGTGCGAAGCCGGACGCATCCGCCATCATTTAAAGCATAACCTCTGGCGGCCGGAATGCTCGGTGATCTTTGTAGGATTCCAGGCTATGGGCACTTTAGGGCGGTCGCTGTTGGACGGAGCCAAGCGGATCAAGCTGTTTTCAGAGGAGATCTCCGTGAAAGCGCATATCTACAATTTCCGGGGATTAAGCGCCCATGCAGACCGGGACGGTTTGCTTTGGTGGCTTCAAAACTTTACACAAAAACCGGAGCAGGTTTTTGTGGTCCACGGGGAAAACGACACCTGCTTAAACTTCGTTAAAACCCTGGCGGAAGAAGGCTATGCGGCTTATGCCCCTAATTTTGAGGCGATATACGATCTGGCCAGCGGCAGCATTTTGGACGAAGGCATCGAATACGAAAAACTCCGTCCCAAGACCGACCGGAATAAAAATGTATCCTATGCTTATGCCCGGCTGCTTCAGGCAGTGGAACAGCTCCAGGAAGTCGCCCGGCACAACGAAGGCGGCGCTAATAAGGATCTGGCCAAATTTGCCGATCAGATCCTCGCACTGGCGCAAAAGTGGGACCGGTAAGGCAGGTATATAAAATGGACGACCTGACTATGCGAGAGGCCACGGCAGAGGATCTTCCGCAGATTATAAAGCTTTTGGCAGAGGATGTTCTGGGAAGCCAGCGCGAGGAATACAGGCTCCCCCTACCCTCTTGTTATACCGACGCATTTCAAAGTATAGCTGCCGATAAAAATAATGTTTTATTGGTGGCAAGCGATGGGAAAACGATTACCGGTTGTTTACAGATTACTTTCACCCAGTATCTGTCCCATAAAGGCAGTATTCGCGCAACAATTGAAAACGTTCGGGTTGCTTCTGAAAGGCGGAACCTCGGTATTGGAACAAAGCTGATGCAGTATGCCATCAACCTTGCGAAAGAAAGAGGCTGTTCGATAGTACAGCTGACGACAGATAAAAAGAGGACAGATGTCCACCGGTTTTACAAAAGATTCGGTTTTCTGGACACCCATAAAGGCATGAAACTGCCGATATAAACATAACCCCGCCAGCAAAAGCGGGGTTATGTTTATAAGAATTCTTTTAGTGCTCTTTGGGCGTCCCATCTGGATTAAACAGCGGCAGATAGGCTAAATACTGAATATCATCTCGATATTTAGCGTCCCCTTCCGCCAAGATCGCCATGCGCCCGGCAACCGTTCCTCCAGACTGTTTGACGAGCTTTTCTACGGCGCGCAGGCTTTCTCCCGTGCTGATAACGTCGTCGATAATCAGCACCCGTTTTCCCTTCATCAAGGCGACGTCATCGCTGTCAATATAAAGCATCTGCTTTTTGGCTGTGGTAATCGAAGTTACCTCGGTGGAGACCACGTTTTTCATGTACAGCTTCGGCGCTTTGCGGGCGATCAGGTATTTGTTTTCCCCTGACTGGCGCGCCATCTCATACACCAGCGGGATTCCCTTGGACTCTGCGGTAATCATGATATCATGCTCCGGCGCGATTTTTAAAAGCTCCTGCGCCGAATGGACGGTTAGTTCCACGTCGCCGAAAATCACAAACGCCCCAATATAAAGCTCATCGGACACCTTGCAAAGAGGCAGCTGCCTGATAAGGCCTGCTACTTTAAGTTCATATACCTGATCCATCACATATTCCTCCCAATAAAAATGATCCATCCGGAAAGCCGTTCTGGCAGCATTGCCGGCAAACCGTCTTTTATCATGCCGCATGCAGCACTGTAAACAGACAGCATAACAGCCGCTCTACGCCTATTATACCACTGATTCCTGAAAATGCCAACCAAAGGGAACCTGTTCCAAATAAAGTTTTTGAATAGCCGTTCGATCATAAAATCCACAGCTTTCTGCCGGGCGGCCGTTATCGTCAAATAAATATCCCCCCGCCTTTGCTGGCGGGGGGATATTTTACCTTAGAACATCAAGCCAGAGTGACAGTTTTGTTTATGATTCCTTTTTCCTGTGGCGTCCGCCAAGGCGTTTGACCGAATAGGCGCAAAGTCCGGCAAACATCGCAGCCTCCGCTGCTCCCCAGGGGAACCAAACCGCCGTCTGGGGATTTTGTTGATCTTCCGAGGGAAGCTGTCCGTTGGGGGCCGTTGGTTCCGGATTATCAGGATCCTCTGTGCCCGGATTATCAGGATCCTCTGTGCCCGGATTATCGGGATCCTCTGTGCCCGGATCGTCGGGATCCTCCGTGCCCGGATCGTCGGGATCATCCGTACCCGGATTGTCGGGATCCTCCGTACCCGGATTATCAGGATCCTCCGTGCCCGGATTGTCGGGGTCCTCCGGGTCTGTGGGATCAGTGGTCTCCTCCGTTACCGTTACCACGCACTGGACAGTGAGTTCGCCGTCTACTGTTGTCACCGTAATGGCCGCAGTACCGGCTTTATGGGCAGTGATTTCTCCTCTGTCATCCACAGAGGCCACATCGGGATTGTCGCTTTCCCAGATAACGCTGTCATCGGTCACCGTATCAGGCGATACGATGGCGTAGATTCTCTGCTTCTGATTGACTTCCAGCGTGATTTCGGACTGATTTACCTTGACCGATTCCGGATGGACGATCACCGGCGCCACATTGGTATAAGAGAATCCATTGATGATTGCCTCGATTCCCGAGCTGGCGGGATTCTTCCGGTCAGTGGGGACGATCTTCAGCGTATGGGTACCGGGCTCCAGCAGTTCGGTTTCATACAGCAGAACATCTCCCTGGCTGCCATTGCTGCACTGGTCGATTTCAGCTTTTTTCTCCCCGTCCACATATACTTCCAGAATGCCAAGGTCATTCCGTTTGGAACCGTAAAATCTTGCTTTTACTCCATTAAAGGTAAAGGTAGCGCTTTCTGCTCCCGAGGGGTACTCGGTGTAATGAACCGCAGTGGGGTCGGTTGACTCAGGCGGCCAGATACCCCAGACGCCTTCATAGGTAATCGATTCATCGTTATCATCCACCATGATATAGGTATTGTCGCCGTCAAGGCTGACAATTTTAAAGTTGTCAAACTGCACATAATCATAGCTGCTGCCTACTGCGGCCCGGCCCTGAATAAAGCTGTTTTCTTCGTCGATATACTCAAAAACGATTTCATCATTAATAAATCCACGGATTTTATTATCCTTGCAAATCATTTTTAAATTGATCCACGAATCCGCGGAAATTCCGCTTACCTTGCCTTGCTGCAATACTTCAAATTGACTTCCCAGTGCGACTCCAGCTTTGGCTTTATACCTGGTCAGCTTCCAAGTGCCGGTTTCGTCGATCCGCAGGCCGTATCCATATGGATGGGTCTGCCCATAAGCGGTAGGACCTGATACCCGGCTATAGATTCCGCCGTATCCGGTTTCCTCGATTTTTACATCCGCGCTGACAACACAGTTGTGCAGCGTTTTGTTGCCCACATAAGAGAACGGCTCATAATCGTTCCACCAGCAAACAGGTTTTGTGGGAACCGACTGGCGCAGGGTCCTGTTGGAAGCGCCGTCTTCGTAGATTTCAAAGCCACCACCCTGATCCGAAAAATATTTCGGCCGCTCGCCGGACTGATAGCTGTCAAAGTCGTCTTCATAACTCATGGGGAATTCTTCGTCTTCCGGAATCGCTGTTTCGGCTTCTCCCTTTTGCTGCCCGGTGGTTGTGGTAAAGGAGTAGATGCAGTCCGGGTCTACCACATAGGAGAAATTCCCATCTTTTGGCGTAATGGTGTCTACTTTTTGGAAAGTATTCCCTTTTTCCGTTTTCCACACCGTAATCTCGTGGTTCGACATACCGTTCAGGGTAACATCCATAATTTGTGTGTCGGTCGCTCCGCCTGTTTCCACGATCACAGAAAAGTCAGGGTTGCTCTTTCGGTTGTCAGCCGTTCCGTTGTCCTGCAACGCAACATAGCTTCCGCCTGCATCCAGATAACCGCACGCGTTGTCAATATAGTTCCAGCCGGGTTTGGTGAACTGGGTAGTATGGGCAAAACCCCAGATGCCATCCTCTACTTTATAGTATCCCGACCAGGGGGTGTTGGCCTGCATGGCCCCGCTGAGCCAATCGTAAGCCGCAGAGATGTTGCTCCAGAAAACCGTCTTGACAATGCGGTTTTCGATGTAGTTGGCGTTAAAAATGCGGGCCGATTTTAAGGTTGCTTCCCAGCTTCCGCCGATGGAGCCGTCTTCACTGGAATACAGGGGTTTGCCGGTTGCCTGCGCTTCCGAGTTGTCGTGATAGGGGTTCGGGCTCCCCCAGTTGGGATAATGCACGCCGATGGCATACACGGCTTCTCTAAGTTCCGGGGTAGCGGTAAGCTGCAGGGCGCTGTTCCAGATGCCGGCCCAGTCGTTGTGCTCCGCCGCAATGATTTTAACGTCTGTCAGATCATACCGGTCTAACGTCTCTCTTAACGTAATGATCCAGTCGTTTCGATCAGGGTTGTAGTGTTCATTCCAGATTCCGCAAAAGTCGATGTCCAGATCATGGAATTCTTTGGCGCCCCAGATATAAGTGGCGATATAGTCCGCATTATCCTGGGTATAGAATTTCTGTTTTTTCCAGGTTTCATAATCGGTATCCGGGTTGGCAAGAGGGCCGTATGTGCCGTCATAACGGAACCACCCCGGCGCCGACCACTGAAGGACATCCAGGAAAATATCGGGATTTCGTTTTTTGGCCTCTTTCATCAGCCAGAACTCAACGCCCCGGTTGAAATATTCTTTTACTTTCAAATAGTCTTCGGAATTCCGGTCAATAGTCCCGTTTTCGCACTGCTCGCGCACCGACTGGACCAGCTCGAATTCCTCCAGGGTTCTCGCATACGCGGGCTCGGTCTGGCAGGTGCTATTGCCGTCTCCGCCGATCTCCACTTTCAGATGCTGATAGGCCGCCCCGAAATTGGGTTTAAACAGGTAATCCAAAATGTCCGACCGGTACGGCTCCTCATAATCGTAGAGCAGGTTGGAGCTGGAGGCGGACAAAGCGCCGATGCCTTCAAACATCCTGCCGGTGTCCTCGGTGTTGATGGTAACTTCTGTGCTTAGATCAGGGCTCACCGGCGTCAGCACCACTTTGTCAACCAGGATAGTGGTGTTTTTGTCCCACCAGAAGCGCAGGGTGAAAACAGTACCCATAGGAATGCTGATAGGATAGGTTAATTTTTGAGCTGTTCCCGGTTCGCCAAACTCGCTTTCTGTCACGTTGAGGTTTAAAATATCGGTGTCCTGTACATCCAGGCCCATGATAACATTGCTGCCGTCACCGTCTTCCGTGCCTTTTAGAAGGCTCAGATAGATTTCAAGGTTATATTTTCCATAGGGGATATCGGCAACACTTGGCCCTTGCAGAACACTTTCCCGGCCGCCGGTCGCCCCGCTTTGGTCGAATAAAACGCCGTCCTCGGTGGCGGATACTCCGTTGCCCCAAATGACAAATCCCGATTCCTCGGCGTTTTCCACCTCATAGGTGATGGTGTGATCATAATCAAAGCTGGTGGAGGAAAAAGCGTCTACAATAATGTCGCAGCCGGTATCTCCGCCGCCGCTGGTTAAATGAAGCACTTCCACGGTGAGCGTATGCTTGCCGTATGGAAGCAAGGGCGTTTCATACAGAAAATAATCATAGCTGTTTACGCTTGCATCCTTGCAGTCGATATTGGTCTGGTATTCGTCGTCCACATAAACCGATGCAATTCCCACAGCGTCTTTTTTGGCGCCGTAAAAGCGCGCTTTGGTTCCTGTAAAGCTAAAGGTTACGGTAGAATCTTTTACATCCGATGAATGGACAGAGCCGCCGTAGCTTCCCTCTACAGAAGATGTATTCCAGTTTTCACTGTAAGTAACGGAAGAATCATTATCGTCCACTTTGGTCCATAAATCATTGGTGTTTTTGTGGTCGGTTTCCTCTGCCGTCGCGTATTCGATGGCGTCGATGGAATATGCCAGACCCTGCCGGTCAAGGGGCTGTATCATAACTGTGTGTTCGCCTTCTTCCAGGATAGGCGATTCAAAAACCGTCATTTGTACTCCTTCAATTACCGATGAATAGCAGTCCACCACAACTGGTGTCCCGCCGTCAATGATGATGTTCGCGGCTCCCTGCATGGGATCTTTTTTAGAGATCATTCTTACCTGGTTCCCATTAAAGGTGAAGGTCGCGGTAGCGTTCGTATCGGAAGAGTAGCTTTCGGTTTCCATATAGGTCCCCGCGCCGCGGTCATCCCAGTTAAGCCACTCTCCCGTATAGGTAATCCTGGTATCCTTATCGTCAACACGAACCCACCGCGAGGAAGCAGAAACGGCGATATATTCTAACCAAGTAAACATCGGGAGCATCATCGCAAAAATAAGCAAAAAAACAAGCTGCTTTTTTAAAGCTTTTGTTCTCTTTAAAATCCTCATCGCTCTCTTCCTTTCTGTTTGATAATTTCCAATATTCTTCCCTTTCTTTTTTGTATTTTTTGCCATTTCTCTCCTTTCTACCGATTTGTTTGTGTATATTATACTAAAAATTAAACCTTTATTCAATAATATTATATTATTATAACAGGATTATTTTTATAAAATATTGACTTATTTTTTTGTTTATAGTATTATATTTATATAATTGTTCTCCATTATAATGAGATTTTAAAAAGGGATGCGCTATGAGCTGTTTTTATTTTCCTGAAAACATTAATCACGCCGCGGAGTTTCCGTATCAATTTGTGGAAATGGGCTATCATTTTTCTCAGCTGGCCACTTTTCGCCCCAACGGATTGCCTGAATACCAGTTTGTCTATTGTGTAAGCGGCAAAGGTATTTTTAAATTTGGCAACCAAAAATTTGAAATCAGTTCCGGGATGGGATTTTTTACCGCGCCCCACACCCCCCAGGAATACTACGCCATAGAAAATGACTGGATTGTACACTATGTTTTGTTTAACGGATTTGGCGTGGAACCTTATGTGAAATCCATGAATATCCCCAACTACCAGGTTGTTCATATTCGCAATCCTTTTTACTTTGATAATTACTTCCGTTCTTTATATGACTGCATACAAAACAGAAAAGACAGCTGGAGAATCGAAGCTTCGGTGATCCTTTACGCCATGCTGAGCCTGTTCCAGTCACTTGATCCCTATGACACCCCCTTGGAAGCAGAAATCTCGGCGGGGAAACTCTCCCTTATTATCAATTATATAGAAAAAAATTATGCTTCTGTTATTTCCTTGCAGGATCTGGCAGAGCTTATCAAGGTCTCCCCTTCTTACTTTTGCCAGCTTTTTAAAAAAACCTATAAAATCAGCCCTATGGACTACATTAATCAGTTCCGCATCCAAAAAGCAAAAGATCTATTGTATAACAACCGCCTGCTGCCCGTCCATAAAATCGCCGAGCTGGTCGGATTTTCGGATACCAGCTACTTCTGCCGTATTTTTAAAAAGCAGGAAGGCGTCACCCCGTCACAATTCAAAGAAATCAGTTTTACTTGACTGATATCGTATAAAAAAGAGGCTGCCGCAAAACATTCGTTTTGCAGCAGCCTATTAAAAACCCACTTACAATCCACAAAAGATGGATTGTAAGTGGGTTTTTCTCTTGGCAACCATTCTTTTTAGCAGTGGAAAGGTACCCCTATTTTCCGTCTGCCCCCCAGAGAGTCAAGCTCCCGGTTTCCCTGGTCTTTTTCAGATCAATCAGGCGCTGGTTGGAAGAACCGCGGAACCGAAGAGTAATGTCCTTTAATTCCTCCACAAAAGCGCCGTCCACCAGCACATCGATCAGCGCCAGCAGCCCGTCGGTGGCCTCACAGTAGTTGCTGCCGCCTAAAGACAGATCCGATTCCAAGGTGCAGCCGGTATAGCACCAGATATCCTTCTCAGGGAACCGCTCCTTCACCTTTGTAACAAAAGGCAGCAGCGCCCGCTGGTTGTCCGGCTCCATAGGCTCGCCCCCCAAAAGGCTCAGGCCGTTGATATAGCCGGGGGCGAGAGCCGAGAGGATCTCCTCCTCCACCGCCGGCGTGAAGAGCTTTCCGTAAGTAAAGCTCCATGTCTCGGGATTAAAACAGTTTTTGCAGTGGCGGGTGCAGCCGGATACAAACAGCGACACCCGCACGCCGTAACCGTTGGCAATATCGGTTTTTTTGATTTCTCCGTAGTACATGGCCGGTTCCTTTTCTTGGTAGATTCGTATTACAGGTGGAGCACCCGCTCTTTGATCTCCGCCGTGCGGCCCTGGTTCCAGAACTGGGTGCCGATATAACCGCAGGTGCGGCGGGCCACATTCATCTTATCCTGATCCCGGTTGCCGCAGTTGGGGCACTCCCACACCAGCTTGCCGTCGTCCTCCACGATCTGGATCTCGCCGTCATAACCGCACACCTGGCAGTAATCGCTTTTGGTGTTAAGCTCCGCATACATGATGTTGTCATAAATAAAGCGGATGATCTGCAAAACAGCCTCCAGATTCTGCTGCATGTTGGGCACTTCCACATAGCTGATCGCTCCGCCGGTGGACAGCGCCTGGAACTGCGACTCAAAGGCCAGCTTGGAGAAGGCGTCGATCTTCTCGGTGACATGGACGTGATAGCTGTTGGTGATGTACGGCTTATCGGTTACCCCTTTGATAATGCCGAACCGCTTTTGCAGGCACTTGGCAAATTTATAGGTGGTGCTCTCCAGCGGGGTGCCGTAGATGCTGAAGGCGATGTTGGTCTCCTGTTTCCAGCGGTCACAGGCCGCGTTCATATACTTCATCACCGACAGGGCAAAAGGCGTAGCGCTGGGGTCGGTGTGGGATTTTCCCGTCATATACCGCACGCACTCACACAGGCCTGCATAGCCCAGGGAAATACTGGAATAGCCGCCGTATAACAGCTTATCAATCGGCTCGCCTTTTTTCAGCCGGGCAATCGCCCCGTGCCGCCACAAAATCGGCGCCGCATCCGACAAAGTGCCTTTTAACCGGTTGTGCCGGCACATCAAAGCCTGATAGCAAAGCTCCAGACGCTCGTCGAAAATCTTCCAGAACCGTTCCATATCCCCCTGGGAGCTTAGCGCCACATCCACGAGATTAATGGTCACAACTCCCTGGTTAAACCGGCCGTAGAATTTATAATTGCCGTTTTCATCCTTCCAGGGGCCTAAAGCGCTGCGGCATCCCATCACCGGGAAGCAGTTGCCCTCTTTAAGCTCCTTCATCTTTTTCTCGGAGATATAATCCGGCACCAGGCGCTTGGCCGTGCACTTCGCCGCCAGTTCGGTGAGATAATAATAAGGAGTCCCCGGCTCGATGTTATCCTCCTGCAGCACATAGATGAGCTTGGGAAACGCCGGCGTCACCCAGACGCCCTTTTCGTTTTTCACGCCCTCATACCGCTGGAGCAAAACCTCTTCAATAATCATGGCCAGGTCTTTTTTCTCCTGCTCGTTTTTGGCCTCGTTTAAATACATAAACACCGTGATAAAAGGCGCCTGGCCGTTGGTGGTCATCAAGGTGACCACCTGATACTGGATGGTCTGCACACCTTTTTTAACCTCATCCCGCAGGCGGCGTTCCACGATATTGGATACAGTCTCTTCCGAAGCCACGCCGCCCAGTTCTTCTACCTCCTGAAGCACCTGGGCCCGGATTTTTTCCCGGGAAACCTGTACGAAAGGAGCTAGGTGCGTTAAACTGATGCTCTGGCCGCCGTACTGGCTGCTGGCAACCTGGGCGACGATCTGGGTGGCGATGTTGCAGGCGGTAGAAAAGCTGTGGGGCTTTTCGATCAGCGTCCCCGAGATAACCGTTCCGTTTTGGAGCATATCCTCTAAGTTGACCAGATCGCAGTTGTGCATGTGCTGGGCAAAATAATCCATGTCGTGGAAATGAATGATTCCCTGCTCATGGGCGTCCACAATCTCTTTGGGAAGCAGCACCCGGCGGGTGATATCCTTGGAGACCTCGCCGGCCATATAGTCCCGCTGGACGCTGTTGACCGTGGGGTTTTTGTTGGCGTTTTCCTGCTTTACCTCTTCGTTGTTGCACTCGATCAGGCTTAAAATCTGGTTGTCGGTGGTATTCGCCTTTCTGGCGAGGGAGCGGACATACCGGTATTTAATATACCGCTTAGCCACTTCAAAAGCGCCATGCTCCATAATGCGGTTTTCCACCATGTCCTGGATCTCTTCCACCGAGGGGGAGCGCCCCATTTGCAGGCAGTTTTGCTCCACCTGGGAAGCGATCTCCAAAATCTGCTCCTGGCTGAGCTCCTTGGAATTCTCGTCGGCGTTGTTAGCCTTGGTGACCGCCACGATGATCTTGCTGATATCAAAGGCTGCTTCCGAGCCGTTGCGCTTAATAATTTTCATAGCGAATTTCCTTTCCTACCAATGAGTGCGCCTTTTTCTGCGCCTTGGTAGTATCATAGCATACAAATTCTCACTCCGCTGTTGCAATGGCAACATTTTTCTGATAAAATACTAGATATAGTAAATTCTTAAGATTTAAAACCATAGATATTGATTCGTCTGTTCTCTTATGCCGGCGGGTAAAACGCTGTTATTGTCAAAGGAGGAAGCCTTTAAATATGGAAACATTATCGATCTTTTCCGGGATTACACCGGAACAGCAGGAGGCCATGAAAAGCTGCTTTCAGTCTTATGAAAGCAGTTTTTCTCCCGAGGAAATCATCATGAGTTATACAAGCCGCCCTCAAAAAATCGGGGTGCTGTTGGATGGGTACGCCCGGCTTTACTGCTCCGACGCTGATGGCAATCAAAGCATTATCGAAGAGCTTTTTAAAGACAGCGTATTTGGCGAGCAGTTTTTGCTCCCCTCCAGCCAGCAAAACTATTATGTGAAAGCCTGCAAGCCCTGCCGGGTGCTGTTTATCGACTATGAACATATTGTCAAGCGCTGCCCCAAGGCCTGTGCTCATCACAGCCAGCTGGTGAGCAATCTGTTCCAGCTGGCGGCATACAAATCCCAGATGCAGGCTATGCGGATCAATATCCTCACTAAGCCCTCGGTACGGCTGAAACTGATGACCTATCTGGAAGTCCTATGCCAGCAGCATGGGGACGACAGCTGTGTAGTCCCCATGCCCTACAGCGCCCTGGCCGAGTATCTTTGCCTGGACCGCAGCGCCATGATGCGGGAATTAAAGCGCTTGTCTGACGAAAACCTTATCACACGAGAAGGACGGCATATCCGGCTGATCCGTTAGTAACAGGCAGAAAAAGGCTCCGGTTAACCGGAGCCTTTTTCTGTTTAAGAAGCTTCCTTTAAAAGCTCGTCCGCCCGCTGCCGGGTCATCACACCGCAATCCACCATCCGGTCGAGCACCTTGGCCGTCCGCTTGCGGGCAAGCTCCGGATCGGTATCCGGGGAATACGCAGAGGGTGCGTTGGGAAGCCCCGCCAGCATCACCGCTTCATAATCGCTGAGCTGGGAAGGGGATTTTCCGAAATACCCCTGCGCCGCATCATAAATTCCATAATAGCCGCTGCCAAAATAGATGGTGTTGACATACAGCTCAAAAATTTCCTGTTTATCGTAATTTTTCTCCAGATCAAAGGCGGCGAATACCTCCGCGACCTTGCGCTCCACCTTCTTTTCCTGAGTGAAATAAATGTTTTTGGCAAGCTGCTGGGTGATGGTGCTGCCCCCTTCCGCAAAGGAAAGGGTTTTGATGTCGTTTAAAACGGCCCGGCCGATGGCGATCACATCCACGCCGCCATGATCCCAAAACCGCTTGTCCTCCACCGAGATCACCGCGTCCACATAGATTTCCGGCAGCTCCTCATAAGTGGTAAAATGTTCCGTCTCACGGATGGAATCCACCTTTTCCGCCAGAGGTACTTGTTTCACGGCGTCGCGGTACATGCTGTACCCTTTTACGCCGAAGACGCCGCCCACCACAAGGACGATCCCCACCAAAAAAGCCAGCAGGCCAAGGATGATTTTTAAGGCCAGATGGCGTTTTTTCTGTCCCTTGGTTTTCATGCCGGCCAGCTCCTTTCCGGTTTCTTTTTTGTCCAGTATAGCACATTTTCCCCCGAAAGACTACCTGTGCTTTTTGACAACGGCAATGACAATCACTGTCAGGATCACCGCTAAAACAAGGAAAAGCGGCAGCCAGGTATCGGTAACGCTTTGCCAAACCGCATCCCAGTTGATGTTCTCCGGCATAAAATCTCCCTCTTCTCTATTCTCTTTTCCAAAAACGGATTTATTCCCGGTATTCGGATACAAGCTCGATCCTTCCGTGAAAGCGGCTGTAGGTAACCTCAATATAATCGCCGCCCCGCTGCAGGGGGATATCGGCGGAAAAGGAGCCGTCCCGGCTGAGAGCAAGCTCCTGAATCCGGCCGCCGGTATGCACCCGGACTGCCGCCCGGCCGGATCGAGCGCGCACAAAACCGGAAATATGCAGCGTCTTTTTCTCGCCGAATCCGCCGAAAATTATTTCCTGCCCGGTAAAACCCTGACAGCCGGCCATATACTCCCCGGTAAAGGAATCCTCCCCCCAGCGCCGCTCTCCCATCAGTTCCCGGCCGTCTGTCAGCCGGGTGCGGCTGATCGCGTCCACGATTTCACCGGCAGCGGCCGCCAACCGCCCGACGCTTTGGGCGCACAGTCCGCAGCCGGAGGCGGAAATTAAGATCAGCAAAGCCCCCAGCAGGGCAGCGAACCATTTCGCAGCGAGCCGTTTCATGTTTTAAGCATCCTCCTTGGCGCCGCTGACGATGGAATAATAAGCCCGGGAGGTAATCCGGTAAACCAGCACATAAAACAGTGCAAACACAAGGAAGCACCCAAGGGTCACCAAAACTAACAGCGTGGTGTTGGTCAGGGCAAACAGGGCCAAAAGCTTGGAAATCAGCGGAAAAGCAAACGCCAGGTGAACCCCCGCCATCAAAAGGGGCAGGAAGAAAACCGTTAAAATCTGGGAGTTGATGCTCTTTTTAATCTCCCGCTTGGTCATGCCCACCTTCTGCATAATGTCAAACCGGGACTGGTCCTCATAGCCTTCAGAAATCTGCTTATAGTACATAATCAGCACCGCGGCAAAGACAAAGACGATTCCTAACAGGATTCCCAGGAAAAACAGGCCGCCGTACATGGCGTAAAAGCTGTCCCGCTCGCTGGCCGCTCCTTCGCAGGAGGTGATAAAGGCGCTTTGATCGTCGGAAAGGCTTAATCCCTCCAGTCTGGTTTGGATCTGATTGAGCACCTGAATTTGGACATCCTCCTCACAGTCTAAATCAAATCCATAATACCAGTGCAGATACGCCACCGGGTCTCCATCTTCATCGGAAAGCGCCAGCATCGGCTGTGCGGCCTCGGCCAGATCCGGTACAAAAATATACATAGTGGGAATAATCTGCGCGGTATCGATAGCAGTGTCCACAAAATCCGGAACCGTCTTTTTAACAGTCAACGGCTGCGCATCATTAATGGAGATGGTGTCCTTCTCATAGTTTTTCATTTTCGTGGTGTGAATCAGCACTTCTCCCGGACTTAAGGTCTCGTTTTGCCCCATCAGCCGGTTATAATCGTCCACCGAGATCACAAAGATCTGCCAAAGGTTGGAAAGCCCGGCAACATCAAAGTTGTTATCCCCTGAATGGAGCTGATCCCCCTGGATATATCCTTCGAACATAAGAACCTCATAATCCTGGATATTGGAAGGCTCCGCCCCGTTTTGCGAGGCCGCCTCATCCGCCGCGGCGCGGACGGCCTTTTCCTTTTCCCCGCCAAGGTCGGAAATGCTGCCGATGACGGTATCCATCACAATATTCCGGGGATAGCGGCTGCGGATGCTGTCCTCCGCGCCGCTGTACAGGCAGACGGTGGAGGACACCATCACCAGCACCATCGTGCAGAGAACACAGATAGACGCAAGCCCCGCTCCATTGCGCTTCATCCGATAGACCATAGAGGACACCGAGACAAAGTGATTTGTTTTATAATAATACCGTTTATTTTTCTGAAGCAGCCGGCAGAACGCCACCGAGCCGGCGATAAACAGCAGATAGGTGGCCACAATAACCATGACGACCGCTACAAAAAACCAGATCATCGCCGTAACAGGATCTTCAATGGTCACGGCCAGATAGTACGCCGCCGCCAAAATCACCGCTCCCGCCAGGGCGAAAAACCAGTTGGCCTTTGGCGGCTTTTCACCGGCGTTTTCGCTGTGCAAAAGCTCAATGGGGTTGGAAAGATGGATCTGGCGCAGGGTGTTTATAAAAATCAGCCCAAAGATCACCGCGAACAATATCAAGGCGCTGCCAATGGACTGTATGCTGACAGAAAAGGAAAAGGTTACATCCCCTGCCAGAATATTGACCATCCCCAGCTCTGCCAGTTTGGACAGGGCAATGCCCGCTGTCAGTCCCACCGCCAAGGAGATGACGGCGATCATCAGGGTTTCCCACAAAAGGACCCGGGCTAAATTCCACTTGCCCATTCCCAGGATGTTATAAAGGCCGAATTCCTTTTTTCGCCGGCGGATCAAAAAAGAATTGGTGTAAAACAAAAAGATCACAGAAAAGACGGCGATCACGCCGGTACCTAAATTCAGTAAGCTCTGGACAGTGACCCCGCCCGGCATTCCCTTGAGCATATCGCTGAGGGACAAAAAGGAAACGATGTAATACATCATCACCATGCCGATGCAGGTGAGGATATAGGGGGTATATAATTTTTTGTTTTTGCGGATCCCCGTCCAGGCGAGTTTTCTGTAAAAGCCTCTTTTCATCGTCCCTCACCGCCCGTCGCTAACATGGTAAGGGTGTCCGAAATCTTTTGATACAGCTGCTCGCTGGTGTTATTTCCCCGGTAGATCTGGTGGAACACCTCGCCGTCCTTGATAAACAGCACCCTGCCCGCGTGGCTGGCCGCCTTGACCGAGTGGGTGACCATCAAAATGGTCTGGCCACGGCTGTTGATCTCGCCGAACAGCTCCAGCAGCTCGTCGGTGGCTTTGGAATCCAGCGCGCCGGTGGGTTCGTCTGCCAGCACCAGCCGGGGATTGGTAATCAGCGCCCGGGCCACTGCGGCGCGCTGTTTTTGACCGCCCGAGACCTCATAGGGGTACTTTTTAAGCAAAGAAGTGATCCCCAGCTGCTCCGCGATAGGCGTCAGGCGTTTTTTCATTTCGGCATAGTTTTTTCCCGCCAGCACCAGGGGAAGGTAAATATTATCCTCTAAAGAAAAGGTGTCTAACAGGTTAAAGTCCTGAAACACAAAGCCCAGGTTGTCCCGCCTGAAGGCGGCGATCCCCGACTCTTTGATTTTGGACAGGTCTTTTCCATCCAGCAGCACGGTTCCGCTGGTGGGTTTGTCCAGCGCCGCCAGGATGTTTAAAAGCGTCGTTTTTCCCGAACCAGACTCGCCCATGATGGCCACATACTCCCCCTGCTCCACGCTGAAGGAAACGCTGCGCAGCGCTTCCACCTTGTTGCCGCCGAAGCGGGTGGTATAAATTTTTTTGAGTCCGCTGACTTCCAGGATACTCATAAACGTTCCTCCTTTGATTTGCTGGCTTTATTGTAACAAAAAAGGGAAATGCAAAGCCATCGAATCGCCTTACATTTCCCGCCCTAGTTCTTACAGTTTTGTAAGAAGTCTATTCCACCGTCAGCTTTTTTTGCTCCAGCTGGATGCGGATAACCGTGCCGCTTTCCAAGGAGGAATTGGCCGTGATCGTGTGCCCTAAATTTTTGCAGATCCGGCGGCAGAGGTAAAGCCCGATGCCGCTTGCTTTTTTATCATCCCGCCCGTTGTAGCCGGTATAGCCTTTGTCAAAAATCCGGGGCAGGTCTTCCGGCGCAATGCCGATACCGGTATCCCGGATGCACAGGGTTTGTGGCGATTCCAGGTCGATGGTCACCTCCCCGCCGGAGGGGGTATATTTTAACGCGTTGGACAAAAGCTGCTCGATCACGAACAACAGCCACTTTTCGTCCGAAATCATCTTACAGTTTACCGGCTCATAGCAAAGCTTTATCTTCCGGCCGATAAACTGGCTGGAAAACTTGCGCACAGCCTGCCGGATGATATCGTCCAGATCCTGTTCCTTGATAACATAGTCGGTGGAGTCCGCGTCCAGCCTGAGGTAGCACAGCACCATCTCCACATACTGCTCGATCTTAAACAAATCCTCCGACACCCGGCGGGACAAGGGGGAATCCTCGTTTTGCAGGGTCAGGCGCATGGAGGCGATGGGGGTTTTGATCTGGTGGGCCCAGATGGTATAATAATCCACCATATCCCCGTATTTGCGGTCCATCCGGTTTTGCAGATCAGTTTGTTCATCCCGCAAAGACTGGATGATTTGCTGATAATCTGCATCATCCGGGGTTAAGATCGAAGGAAAGGTCTCCATCAGCTGGGCGGAAAGCTTTCCCACCTCCTGCAAAAGCCGGTGCTTTCGATAAGCCCTGCGAAAATCAAACGCCAGGAAAAGGATTCCCAGCAATCCGCACAGCAGCGCCGGATACAAAATAGCGCCGGCCGGCAGGTGGTACAGCAAAAACACCACTAAAAAAATCAGGCAGAACAAAAGGAAAAAGAGGATTCCCAGCCTGCGCTGTTTTACATAAAGACGAAAAAAATCCATACTCTCTCCCCTTTTTCTAAGCGATCAGATAACCCACGCCGAATTTCGTGGTGATAAAGTCTTTAAGGCCTGCCGCGTCCAGCTTTTTCCGCAGCCGGTTGACGTTGACCGTCAGGGTGTTTTCGTCCACAAAGCTGTCTGTTTCCCAAAGGCGTTCCATCAGCCGCTCCCGGCTGACCACCTTGCCCTTGTTTTCCATCAGGGTCAGCAGAATCCGGTATTCGTTTTTGGTCAGCGAAATCTGCTCCTCCCCATAGGTCAGGGTGTTGTCCCCGGTGTTGAGCATAGCGCCCCGATGCTCCAGCACCGGCACAGAGGCGCCAAAGTCATAGGTGCGCCGGAGCATCGCCTGGATCTTCGCCATCAACACCCGTTGGTCAAAGGGCTTGGCGATAAAATCATCCCCGCCCATATTCATGGCCATGACGATGTTCATATTGTCCGACGCCGAGGAGATAAAAATCACCGGCACCTTGGACACCTTGCGGATTTCGCTGCACCAGTGATAACCGTTAAAAAACGGCAAAGAGATGTCGAGAAGCACCAGATGGGGATCGTACTCCGAAAACTCCGCCATCACGCTGCGGAAATTCTGCACGCAGTGGACATCTAATTCCCACATCTGCGCCTGCTCCGCAATCGCCTGGGAAATCCCCAGGTCGTCCTCCACCAGCAAAATCCGATACATCAAAAATCTCTCCCTTCCGCCCTCGGGAAAATGAGGCCATGCACTCAAAAGGAATAAAAGCGGCAGCTTATATTCTTCCTATAAGCTGCGTTTTGGTTCCGTCCCCCCGAGGGGTAACGCCTTTTATAAGGGTAGCGGAATTTTTGATTTAAGTCAACTACCTTTTTACACAAACGGGCACTTCCCCTAGTAAACGCTGGACGGGGGATCTTCATTTTGTGCTTTATAAAGCGCAACATGCAGCCCATATCCGTATGGGCTGCATGTTGTCGGGATCCGTATGGAAAATACATTCTTCCCGCTTTGCTCTTTGCTAAATCAGCAGGCCAGCACGCCGAATTTTTCCTGGATCCGCTTTAACTTATTCCCCAAAGGCCGGTAAAGGAGCAGCAAAAACGCGATGTTTCCCACACCGTGAAGAAGGTTAAAGGGGATTGCCGCGGCGTAAGCGGTCAAGATCAAGGGCCAGCTTAAGCTTTCCCCCATAGACATAACCGTCCACAGGTCGGTAATAGCGCCATACAAAAAGCTCGCTAAAAAGCCGTACACACACACGGCCCAGGTTTTGCGAAATGGCGGCACCTTTGCTAAAACAGCGGCCAGCATCCCCACCAGCCCCCAGGCTAGCATCTGGAAAGGCGTCCACGGGCCCTGACCCAAAAACAGGTTGGAAACCAATGCGCATAAGGCACCTGTAAGGAAGCCGGTCTGTTTGCCACAATAGATCCCCATAATGATTACAATCGCGGTTACCGGCTGAATCTGCGGCAAAAAATTAAAGATCACCCGTCCGGCGGAAGCGGCGGCCACCATCACCACCACCGGAAGAATATCTTTAACCGCAGGCTTTCGCTTTTCAAAGGAGAAAAAGAACAGCAGGCAGGCGCCGCCTGCCAACAAAAAGCTAACAATCAGCGCCAACTGCAAGCTGAATCACCTCTTCTGCCGTTACCGCGTCTCCCAAAATGCCCCGGGACATTTTGCAGGCGGCGGTAGTGTAAAATTGATTGGTGGCGAAAAATGAGCGGGGCGTTCCCTTCGATACAATTCCGCCGTCGAAAAGAAACGCGCATTCGTCGGCATACCGGGCGGAAAACTCCACATCGTGGGTGACCAGCAGTAAGCTTTTCCCCTGTAACGTCCATTCCCGCAAAATATCGCCCAGTTCTTCTTTGGCAAAGGGATCCAAGCCCTTTGTAGGCTCGTCCAGCAAAATGACCTCCGGCTGGGTTAACATCACCTTAAACAAAGCGGCCTTTTGCAGTTCCCCGCCGGACAGATCCATCGCGTTTCGCTCCAGCAAAGGGACTAGCGCTTGGAAAAAGGGCGACGCCGAAAGCTCCTGCCGCCAGTCATTGGCGTCCTGCCTGGCCAGGGTAAAATCCTCCTCCAGGGTCTCTTTTAAAAATACCGCCCTGGGATTTTGAGAAAGATAGGCGATTTTTTTCGTCTGCCGCTTGACTTTTCCCCGGTAGGGAGGCAGAATGCCCGCCAGCACCTGCAGCATGGTGGTCTTCCCTGCTCCATTCCCTCCCAGCAAAGCAAGGCACCGGCCCCGCTGTAAGGTCAGGGAGAAATCCTTTAACACGTCCCGGGCGTCCTTGTCATACCGGAAAAATATATTTTTCGCCTCCAGCGCCTTTTCGCCGTCCGCAAGGGGTTCTGGTATTTCAGGCTCCCCGCTTGTCCCAGACGAGAGGGACATCAAAAAGCTTCTCCCCTCTTTCATGGTCAAAGGGAGACCGGCTTTTTCCCCTAACGCCCAGGCGATTTTCGCCGGGGTGGGAAGGGCTTTTGCCAAAGGGGCGTTTTGCTCTAACAACAAGGCGGCCATTTCTTTTGGGGGCAGTACCGCTTTTAACTCCCCCGCCTCCATCAGCCCGACCCGGTCCGCCAAGGGAAACAGCTCTTCCTGCCGGTGCTCGGTCAAAAGGATGGTCTGCCCCAGCTCCCGGTTTAGTTTTTCCAGCATGCTGATAAAATTCCCGGCGGAAACAGGGTCCAGCTGGGAGGTAGGCTCGTCTAAAATCAGCACCTTGGGGTTCATCACCATCACCGAGGCCAGATTCAGCAGCTGCTTTTGGCCGCCGGAGAGAGCGTCGATCTCCTTATGGTACCAGCTTTCAATCCCAAAAAAGCCCGCCATCTCCGCCACCCGGCGGCGGATTTCCTCCGGCGGCACCCCGGCGTTTTCCAGGCCGAAAGCAAGCTCGGAGGACACCCGGTCGGTGACGATCTGGGCGTCGGGGGACTGGAACACAAAGCCGATTTCTAGAGCAGCCCGTCTTTTGTCCAGCTCTTCTACCGAATTCCCCTCATACAAAACAGTCCCCTGCCTTTTCCCATGGGGAATAAGCGCCGGTTTTAGCTGCCGCAAAAAGGTGGTTTTGCCGCAGCCCGACGCCCCGCTTAACAGGAAAAACTCCCCCTGCTCCAGGGTAAAGGAGATATCCTTTAGGGCTGGCTCTTGTGTTTTGGGATAGGTAAACGAGAAATTTTTGACTTCAAAAAGAGCCATTTGATCTCCTCCCCGATCATGATGAAAATAGGAATTAAAAAGTAAATGCAGGTGACCGCAAAAAACACGATCACTTCCGGCGTCCAGCCTGTACTAGTCAACGCCGGGAAATAATAAAAATCGGTTTTCCCCATTCCCCATAGAAGGAGGAAAAACAGCAGTTCCCCCAAAGCGGCCCCGAAAAGCAGCCCGTCCCGCAGGGTAAAACGGATTTTCTTAGCCCGGGTTTTCCCCGGCAGGCCGTAGCCTCTGGAATTCATGGAGTCCGCCGTTTGCAGGGAATCCTCCAGCGTGATAGAGATGAGCGCTGACAGCAGCATTCCTCCCGCCTGAAGCCTTTGCTTTAGCGTCCCCTGGCTAGTGGATACCCCCAAGGTTTTCTGCACCGCCGCAATCTCCTGAAGGCTCTTATGAAACTGGGGCACAAACCGAAAGATCATCGTCACCATCAGCGCAATAGAGGGAAACCTCTTGCCGAATAAATAGAGGAAACCGTCGCTGTCAAGGCTTTTGGAATACGCCTGAAACCAAAACAGCATGGCGGCGATCATCACGCCGGTAAACAGGCCGTACAGGATCGCTTCCATTGTGATGGGCTGGTCGTTGACATACAAAAGCGGCGTATTCCCCCGGTGGTTCACTAACGGGTTGACGATCACCGGCAGCAGCACCACCGGCAGCAGCCATACAAGGCTTCGTAAAATATTCCTTCCTTTTTCCAGTGCGCTGGCATAGCCGAAAGCGATACCAAAGGACATCGCCAGAAAAACCGGCTGATTCCACAGGATGGTGATCCCCACGGCGGTCATAAAATAAAGGAACACCGCCAGAGGATGAAATTCCGAAATAGGATTTCTCATCTGGCAGCGCTCCTTTTTTAGTTAGTTTAGCTTTGTTCCATCGGTGAACTGAAAGGAAATCGAGTCGCCGTCGTTTAGGACCACATTGCTGCACCCCATGTTGGGATACTTGCCGTTTATCGAAAACACCCAGCCGCTGGCAGGGCCGCAGTCCCGTTCATACAAGCCGCCGACTCCCCGCAGATAGACGTTTTTCCTGGACGGGCTTCCGGAATAATCCAGCGTCAGGCCTGTTTGCTGCAAAGCGTCAAAGGCGGTCTGGCCCGGTTTAAGCTTTACCGAATGCTCGGAAAACATGACGCCGTCCTCCGGCAGGGTTATTCCCGGGTTTAAGTTGGGATTCCCCACCGCCAGGGTGCAGAGCACAGAGATTTTTACCGTTATGGTTTCCGGCTCTGGCTCCGGCTCCTGGACAGAGGGCGCAGAAGACGCCGCACCCGCCGGCGCCGAAGAGGCGTTCCCCGATTGGGAGGGCGCTGCCGCCTGGGAACTGCCGCCCGAAGCGGCGGGAGCCTTTGAGGTATCAGCAGCCGGCTTGGAAGTCTCCGCGGCAGTTGCCGATGCCTGTCCGTGGGACGAGGCGGCAGGATCGCTCCCGCTGGAGCTTCCGGCGTCCAAAGAGCTTTCCGCCACTTCGCCGGAGCTTATCTGGGACACATTCTCCTGCAACGTCAGGGAGGATGCCCGCTGCAAATGCTGCTCCACGGTTTCCACCTTGCATCCGCCAAAGGAGGCGATTATGAGCAGGCAGGCGGCCAGGCAGCTTATTTTTTTAATCCGTCTTTTCATTTTCGTTATTTCTTCTTATGCAAAGCAACTGCGGCAGCTGCGGCAATGAGGCCCACAGCGGCGATGGACATAACGTTTAAATCCCCGGTTTCAGGAGATTCCGGCTCCTCTGTTCCGGCAGAACCGGTTTCGGGGGCGGATTCCGCCGCAGGCACAGACTCTTCCGAAGAGGTTGGCTCTTCCGCAGGCTCGCTGGACGAATCAGAAGAAGGTTCTTCAGAGGAAACATCCGAAGAATCCGGCTGTTCTTCCTGTCCGAAGCCAGGGGTTACGGTTGCATCGCTGAGATCAAACATAGCGGTCTGACCGTTTGCCATGCGGGAATAGGCTACCAGCGCCTGGAAGCACTGGCCGCTGGTGTATGCGCTGTACTCCAGATTTCCCGTCATGTAGTTGACATCCTTAAAGGAGCCGTCGTCCAAAGCAAAGCCCATCATACCGTCGTACAGGGTTTTGCCCTGCTCGTTGGCAGGCTCTTCCCCTTTCTGGGAAAAAGCGATCAAAGCCTGGGCGGTGGAAGAGGGATTGGCAGACGGGCCGCTGCCCCAATCCACGGCAATCGCGCCGTTTTCGTCCATTTGATCTTTCAGCCAATTGGCGGCCGCTTCTACTTCCTCCGCATAGTCATCGCCCAACAGCATCAGGCCCTGAATGGCCTGGGCGGTGCTGTCCGGATCGGAGGCAGCCACCCCTGCCATATAAGAGAAGCTGCCGTCCTCCTGTTTGGCCGCCAGGAGCTGGCTAATCGTCTCTTCCTTAATCGTGCCGTTAAAGGAGTCGGGATACCGTTCCATTAACGCCAGACCGTAAGCCAAAGAGCTGGGGGACATCTGCAAATATTCCTCCCGGTCGGCCTCATTGATCTGCTGGAGCAGATCGGTACCCTCAACGTCCCGGGGATCAACGCCGATGGCGGTTAAAGCCAGGGAAAGCCGAATATAATCGCTGGGGATCAGGTTCGCCGCAGGATCGTTAAGCTGCTCCACCACCCCTTGATAATACTCTTCATACAGGGTCTCGCAGCCGGTCGCCTGATGGCGGCCCAAGGCGAAAATGGTCCAGTCATCCTGGGCCCACTCGCTTTGTTTGGCAAAAGCCACGGTTTTTTCCGTCTGCTCAGCCAGATCATCCGGGGCGGCCTGAGCGATCATCGCAAAGGAGCTTACGCTCACCGCCGCCGCTAACAACAGGGACAACAGTTTACTTTTTTTCATGATATGGTTCCTCCTTTTTTTCGACTTTTCGACGAAAAAAGCCCTCTGTACGGATACAGAAGGCTTTAGCACACGAAAGGAACACAATATTTGTCCACACCGTCTGCCAACATTCCTCACCGAACGTTTTTCGCATGTCTGTGCGGCAGGTCTCCTGGCTTGAGATCGTCCTACTCGGCGCCTTCCCGGGAAACCCCAGTGACGTTTGCCTTTCGTCCTTCTTACAGTAGAGTGAGCTGCTGGGGCTTTTCACCCCATTCCCTATGAATGCTTTCGCAACCGCAAGACTGATTGGTCGTGGCTTATTATACACTCTCCCAAAATGGATTGCAACCTATTTCTTTTGTTTTTTGGTAAAAATTTTTCCTTTGCTTAGATAATTTGCTTGGATAAGCGGTTATAAACTTTCACTCCGTATTTTCTGCCGGAATTTTGCCGGCGTCGTTCCGGTCTGCTTTTTAAAATTGCTGATTAATCCCTTGGCGTCCGAATACCCCACCTGTTCCGCCACCTCGGATACGCTGTCGGAGGTAAGCGCCAACAGCTCCTTTGCCTTGTTTACCCGCACCAGGGTCAGGTATTCATAGGGGGTCTGCCCCACAAAGCTTTTAAACTTACGGATAAAATGGAACTCGCTGAGGGCGGACTCCTGCGCCAACTCCCGGACGGAAAGCGGCTGCCAAAACCGCTCTCTTATAAAGGCGGCCGCTTTTGTGATCTCCTCCCTGTCGTTTTCCTCCGGGGATGCCCGTTCCCCCACGGCAATGCTGCAAAGGAAGGAATGGATCCACAAGGACATATCCAAGTCGCTTCTTTTTCCGAGCCTGGAAGCGTACCACTTTAGCTCTTCAAACCGGTTTTCCCTGTTTTCCCAGTGAAACACCTTTAGTCCCCCGGCGTTCATCATGCGGACCATAGCGTCCGCCCCTGTACCGGAAAAGTGAAACCAGAAAAACTCCCATGTTTCCTCTTTTGTTTTGTAAAGCTGGTAAGGAAGGCAGTGGATCACCGCCCCGCTCCCCGCCGGCAAAGACACTTTTTTTCCATGGGCGGTCAGTTCGCCGCAGCCTTTGATGGTGCCTAAAAACAGGTAATTGTCAAGCCCCTCCCGCTCGGTAAAATAGTGGCTGTCACAGCTGAATTCCCCAAAGGAGATCAGATAAAAAGGCAGCATCTCCGACCGTGGCAGCGGCGTATAGCAGCCATATTTATTCCGTTTATCTTCTCCCATATCATAGCGGCAGAACATCGCTTTGTTTCTCCTCTCCCCGAGCAATTTTACGGAATTTTTATGCAATTTTTGCAATCGAATTTTGGCCTTTGTTTTGTTATGATAAAAGTAAATTTATAAAGGAACCATAAGGTACTTTATAAAAAACGTTTAAAATCAGCAAAAGGCAGGTGCTATGTATGACATTTCGCGAAACTATCTCCGCTGTACTCCACTATGAGCCCTATGACAAGCTTCCGGTAGTGTCCTTTGGCTACTGGAACGAAACCCTGGACAAATGGGCCGCCGAAGGCCACATCACCAAAGAGGAGGCCGCCGAATACGCAAGAACCGGAGACAACGGCCCTGGAGACCGGGCGGTCATGGACCGGCTGGGCTTCGATTTTAACTGGAACTCCTGCTTCGGCTCCAGCGTAGACCTCTTTCCCCACTTTGAGACCAAGGTTTTGGAGACCTATCCGGATGGAAGCCAGAAGCTACGGGACGGAAACGGCCTCATTATACTTGACAAGCCGGGGGTTACCTCTATTCCGGCGGAAATTGGTACAAGCCTCACGGACCGGAAAGTGTGGGAGGAAGAATATCTCCCCAAGCTTCAGTTCTCCCTCGACCGGATCAATTTCCAGGCGCTGGAATCCCTTAAAGACACCAAGGACCGTACTCTGCCCGTCGGGCTTCACTGCGGTTCCCTGATGGGCACCATGCGCAATCTCCTGGGGGTGGAACAATTAAGCTACCTGATGGTGGACGATCTGGATCTGTATGTGGAAATCATTGACACTATGGCCGGGCTTTGTTATGACTGCGCCAAAGCAATCCTGGAAACCGGCGCCAAGTTTGATTATGCCCATTTCTGGGAAGATATCTGCTTTAAAAACGGGCCTCTTGTGATCCCCTCCATGTTTGACGAATATGTCGGGCCCCACTACAAAAAAATCACAGACCTGTTAAAACAGTACGGTATCGACATTGTATCCGTGGACTGCGACGGCATGATCGACAGCCTCATTCCTATCTGGCTGGAAAACGGCGTCAACACCATGTTTCCCATTGAGGTGGGCACCTGGAATGCCAGCATTGCTCCCTGGCGGGAAAAATACGGCCGTGAGCTCCGGGGCGTGGGCGGTATGAACAAAACGGTCTTTGCCAAGGATTACAAAGCCGTTGACGAGGAAATCGAACGGCTGCGCCCGCTGATTGAATTGGGCGGCTATATCCCCTGCCCGGATCACCGGATCGCACCGGATGCAAAGTTTGAAAACGTCCAGTACTACTGTGACAAAATGCAGAACCTGCGGTGATGCATATTACAGGCCGTTTTGCCCCATGAAAAGGAGCTGCCTTACCGGCAGCTCCTTTTTGTTCCTTTCGGTTTTACCTGTCTTTACCTTTAGCTTCTTTATTAGGACGCTTTTTCCATAACGGCTTTTTTCGCTGTCTCGGCGCAGGTGGCCGCGTCCGGCGTATAATAGTCCGCGCCGATCTGCTTGGCAAAGCTGTCGTTAATGGGCGCGCCGCCGATCATGACGATATATTTGTCCCGCAGGCCTCTGTTGTTTAACTCGTCGATGACGTCTTTCATGTTGGGCATGGTGGTGGTAAGCAGCGCCGACATGCAGATTAAGTCTGCCGAGGTCTCTTCCGCCTTGGAAATAAAGGTGTCCGCGTCCACATCTACGCCCAGATCACAGACTTCAAATCCGGCGCCTTTGAGCATCATGGCCACCAGGTTTTTTCCAATGTCGTGAAGGTCTCCCTTAACGGTACCGATCACAGCCCGGCCAACCGGCTCGTTCCCGATCTCCGCCAGTTTCGGCTCCAGCACGGTGAGCCCGGTGTTCATGGCTCTGGCCGCCACCAGTACCTCCGGGACGAATACTTCGTTGTTTTTAAACTTTTCGCCGATAATCATCATCCCGGATAGTAAGCCGTCGTTTAAAATTTCTTTGGCATCCACGCCTTCACTGAGCGCCTGCTCCACCAGGGCCTTGACATTTTTGGCCCGGCCTTTCTGTAAATATTCTGATATTTCCTGAATAATCGCCATTGCTGTATCCTTTCCGCATCTTTGTTTTTATTGCCATTTCAAGATGCATGTGTTATAGTTTCATTATGACATTTTTTAGAATCTTTTTTTGCAATTTTTTTTTATAATCAGCATTTTTTTTGATCCGGAAGGAAATCTGTTATGAAATCGCTTCTGTATTCTTTTATCGATCAGGAAAAACTTAAAGAGCTGCTGGAGGCGTTCTACACCTGCCTGGAACTGCCTATCCAGGTCATCGACGACCAGGGGACTCCCCTCTCCGCCTTTGGCCCTTCCAGCACTTTCTGCCATCTTTTTGAAAAACATCTGCCCGCCGATGATTCCTGCGAAAAGCTGCACATTAAAGCGGCCCATCAGGCCTACGAACTGGGGGAAACCTATATTTTTTCCTGCCATGCGGGACTTAATCACATTGTTTTCCCGCTGGTGAACAAAACCGCTTTCTTAGGCTCTGTGCTGGTAGGCCCTTTTTTGATGGAAGAGCCGGATTCCCTTTTGCTTTTGGATCTGGAGAAAAAGTATCATCTGTCCGCCCATGACCTTTTAATGCTCTATGAGAACACCTCTTCCATTCCTTTGGTGTCCCCCGCAAAAGTCACCCAGATCAGCCGACTGCTCTACTATCTGTTTTCCGGCCTGCTCACCGACAGCCAGCAGCAGTTAATCATAAATCAGGAAAAATTCCACCAGCAGGCAAAGATCAATGAATCCATCCAGATGTATAAAAATCAAGGAGAAGAACCTCCTGCCGACTATCCCTACGATAAGGAAAAGGCCCTGATTACCAAAATCAAGACCGGAAGCATTCCGGAAGCCAAGGCTATTTTAAACGATCTGCTAGGCTATGTGTTTTTCTCCCAGGGAAACAGCCTGGAAACCATTAAATTCCGGGCTATGGAGCTATGCTCTCTGTTGTCCCGGGCAGCGATTGAGGGCGGCGCCGCCACCGACAGTATTTTAAAAATCAACAACCAGTTTTTAAAAATCATCCCCTCTATTCAGGACCTGGACGAGCTGTGCTACAAACTTCAGGAAAGCATCGACGCCTTTACCGAGAGCATGTTTAACTATGTGCCCACCAAACACCATGAGTTAATGAAAAAGGCGATCCTATACCTTTCCCGCCACTATATGGAACCGGTTACTCTGGAGGAAACCGCCAGTCATGTGGGGCTTAATCCCGCCTATTTCTCCACGCTGTTTAAGCAGTCCTGCGGGTCCTCCTTTAAGGAATACCTGAACATGATCCGCATTGAGGAAAGCAAACGCCTATTGGCAAACACCGACTACCCGATCCTGGACATCGCCGTTTCCGTGGGGTTTGAGGATCAGAGCTATTTCTCCAAGGTATTTAAAAAATATACCGGCCTTACGCCAAAACAATACCGCTGACCCTAAAATGTTTCCCTTTTTTCCATAGAATCCTCCAGAAAATTTTTCTTCATTCCAGTATACTGGTGATAAAGCAGTGGAGGTGTTTTCTATGAATCGAAATATGTCAAGTTGGATGGAGGAGGTTTTGGCCTCCCCTCATAAAAAAGCGATGCCGATCCTTTCTTTCCCCGGCGTTCAAATCACGGGGGATACGGTGCGGGATTTGGTGACGGACAGCAGTAAAATGGCGGCCTGCATGCAGGCGGTCGCTAATCGTTTTGACACCGGGATTTCGGTAAGCTTAATGGATCTTTCCGTGGAAGCGGAAGCGTTGGGATGCAGTGTGCGTTATTCTGATGATGAGGTTCCCACCATCCATGACCCTTTGATTACAAGTTTTGAACAAGCCGAGGCATTGGCCGTTCCGGCCATCGGCGCCGGCAGAACCGGCCAGTGCGTCGAAGCGATTAAATTAGCCGCCGGCTGTATTACCGACCGGCCGGTATTCGCCGGAATTATCGGCCCCTATTCCCTGGCAGGCCGCCTCATCGGCATGACGGACATTATGGTGGATTGCTACGAGGAGCCGGAGATGGTGGAAACGGTTTTGCGCAAGGGCACGGATTTTCTGATGGCCTATGCCAAAGAACTCAAGGAAGCGGGAGCAAACGGCATGGTGGTCGCGGAGCCTGCCGCCGGTCTTCTTTCCCCTTCTTTGATGGAAGAGTTTTCTAACCCTTATGTCAAAGAGCTGATTGATTCCGTGCAGGACGATTCGTTCTTAGTGATCTATCACAACTGCGGGAATATCATCCCGCTTTTGCCCCAGATCAAAAGCATTGGCGCCAAAGCGTACAGCTTTGGCAACGCCATCCGTCTGAAAGACGCCCTGGAAGTGATTCCTTCCACCAGCATGGTGATCGGCAATCTGGATCCGGCAGGGGTCATCCGCAACGGCACTCCCGAGACGGTGCGTCAGGAGGCTTTAACGATCCTGGAGGAATGCTCGTCCTTTAAAAACTTTGTTCCCTCCAGCGGCTGCGATATCCCCCCCGCCTCTCCCTTGGAGAATATCGACGTCTTTTTGGAGACCGTCCGCGAATTTTATGAGGCATAAATTTTTGCAGTTTCTTTTCTCTTACCACAACAGGGCTTTCGGAATTTGCCGAAAGCCCTGTTTTTCTGTCTGGTATTTAAAAAGGGAGCTCCTCGCCGAGGAGCTCCCTTTTTCTAATTTTTACTATTTTCCCACAGGCGGTTTTTAATCTTCTACCGCCTTTTTCCCGTACTCTTTTAAGAGTTTTACATAAATCTTATACTGTTCCATCGTCACGTCCGGAGGCGTCTGGTGGTCCACACTGGGGACATAGCGTCCGCTTTTCATCGCCGGCAGAATCCGTTCGAACTCCTCCCGCATGGCGTCTTCGCCCAGATGCATAACCAGCTTGTTGTATCCTCCAACCATGATCCATTCCGAGTAGTTTTGACGGATCCGGTTGACGTCTACGCCCGCTTGCCGTTCCAGCGGAAGCACCCCTTCGATTCCCGCTTCCTTAAACCACGGGATCAAAGGCTCCACATTGCCGTCGGTATCGATAAGCACTTTTACGCCATGTTCTTTTAAAACGGGGATCACCTGTTTATAATAGGGAAGCATAAACTCATCATAGCATTCTTTGGAGAGCATCGGCCCTAAGTTATAGGACATATCCTCCGCAAAGGTCATAAACTCCGGCTGATAGATCGGCAGCACGCGTTCCAGGCATTTTAAATGATACTCGGTTAAATCCTGGTTGATCTGGTGCAAAAGCTCCGGGTAATCGTAAAAGGAATACAGGTGGTTTTCGATGCCAAACAGTGTTCTGGGAAACCAGAAAAAGCCCTCCAATGTCAGCCACTGGGCATAATCTCCCCGCTCATGACCTTCCTTCCATGCAAGGGCCGTCTGCACAGCGGACTCGATCGACGCTTCGGGATATAGGTACGGCTTTAACGCCTCATACCCCTCTTCGTCCTCCATCAGGCCCGCTCCGTGATGAGCAGGTGCAGGGCAGTCCGCCGCCTTTGGTCCGATCCAGATCTGGCGCAGGGGGTCCAGCCCATAAAACCGCTGGATGGGGTCGTCCCCCTCCGGACGGGGCATCCCCTGTTCAATCCACTTGTTTACCGTCTGGTCCCACCAGCTGGCCCATTCTACTGCCGGAAGCCGGTCCGGCTTTTCTCCATTCAGTACCGCTTTAACACGTTCTCTGTTCGTCATGGTTATCCTCATTTCTGCGCGGCTTGTTTGTATGAAAAGTTTGCGGACGCCGCACCGACGCAAACTTTTTCTTGTGCTCTCTTTAGCTTTCTTCAAACATCATGGAATCCACATAGGCTTCCTGGAAAGTATGGTTTACGGATAAAGAAACCTCCTGGGACACCCGCCGGATGTTTTCCGCCCTTTCCAGGCCGTCTTGCTCCATAAGGCACAGGGCCGCCCCTCCCAGGGAGCTATTCCCCACCGCCTTTACTTTATCTTTTAAGGCCTTTGGCAGAAGGCCGATCAAGATCGCTTTTTCCAAATCCATCCGGTAGCCGAAGCCTCCGGCCACAAACACATGCTCTAAATCCTCCGGCCCTGCCTGATACTCCTCCATCAAGGTCTGTACCCCGGCGTGGATAGCCGCTTTGGCAAGCTGGACCTCCCGGATATCTTTTTGGGTGAAGGCGATCGGGCCCCCGGTACCCTCTGCCACCAAAAAGCCGCTGTCAAAGTAATCATCGTCTAACAGCCCGGTTTCGTCTATGAGTTCCTCCCGCAACAGCTCCGCCGTGATCTCGATGACGCCTGTCCCGCAGATGCCGCAGGGAGCTTCCTCCCGGATGGTCCTTAGTTCATCGGTTTTCTTGTCCTTTAACGTCACGTGGCAGATAGCGCCCGGCACGCTCCCGATGCCGCAAGAGATATTCCCGCCTTCAAAGGCGGGCCCTGCCGCTGTGGAGGCTGCTAAAATCCGGTCTTTATTGCCGATGGCAACCTCTCCGTTGGTTCCTAAATCAATAAACAAACTGAGCTTTACCCTGTTTTCAAAGCCGCAGCAGAGAAGGCCGGATACAATATCGCCCCCTACATAGACGGAAATTCCCGGGAAAATCCGCACAGGGCAGCCGCGAAAGCCTCGGTCTTCTAAAACCTCCCCTGCGTCCGCCTGAATCACATCCAGCGTAACCGCCGTAAAAGGTGCCACCCCCAGGGTTTCACAGGAATACCCCATCAGAAGATGGACCATCGTGGTATTCGCCGCGATCACCATCTCTTTGATCTGTTCCTTTGTTACTTTCCCCTGGGTCAGCAGGGTCTGGATTCCTTCCCTGAGATCCTTCACCACCACCTGGCGCAGCTCGTCTCGTTTGCCCTCGTTGGAGGCCTGGATCCTGGATATCACATCGGAGCCGTAGGCGCTTTGATGGTTTTGCACCGTGCAGGAACAAAGGCTTTCCCTTTTCCCCCTTGCCATTAACTGAAGCGCGATGGTCGTGGTTCCGATATCGATGGCGATTCCATAGCCATCGCCGGCATCCGCCCCTTGAGAGGCGGAAGAAGAACCGGCCCTTGCCTCCCCTTCTCCCAGCACATCATACTCTGCCACCGCGTCGTAGCCCTCTTTGACATCCAGGCTGATGACGCAGTCCTCCAGCGGGAAGGTTTGGCACGCCAGATGGACGCCCTTGTTTCTCTCTTCCTCGGAGAGAAAGGCCTGTTCTCCGCTCGCTTTTACTTCCCCTTTTAAAACGCGGACCTTGCATTTCCCGCATCTTCCCGTGCCCCCGCAGGGCGACTGGATAAACACACCGTCCCGCAGCATCGCATCCAGAAGGGTTTCCTCACCCCGGCATTCTGCCTCCACCGGCTCGTTTTCCCCGCTTAATACGGTAAGCCGCACCGGTCTCACATTCCGGAACATGCAGTCCTTTCTGCCGCACCGACGGCAGTCATGCTCAGCTTTCCACATGGTCTGATCGGCCGACAATATATAGAGGTGGCAGTTTGATTTTACCGGATCGAGCATTTTCCCTGAGGTAATCCCGATCCCGGCATATTCCTGCGCTTTTGTCACGCGGCAGGCAACCTCCTGCGCCTCCATAGGAATATCCGTAGGCGCTTCCAGGCAGGCGGAAATCCCCCAATTCCTCTTTTTGCATTCTTCCCGCAAAATGTCCTTTAAAGAATCTTCCAGAGAGAACAGGCAGGCGTCCGCAATAGCGTCCATGAGCATGCCTTTCACATAGTCCCCGGCCCTAAAAAAGCCGGTGCTGCTTTTAGAAAGCTCCTGCCCCACGGAGGTGATGGCATAAAGCACCGGCGTCCCCTCCGGATACCGATCGGAGGCAATCTCCTTTTCCATTTCGGAAAACCGCATCAGGATAACCGGCTTTGCCATCTTAACCGCCTGACCGGCAAGCTGTTCATATTCTTCTTCCATCTCTTCGTAGACAGGGCTGTCGGGCGTACACTGGATCAGGGAAAAAACCTGCGCCTTATCCGGCTTTACCGCCATCCCCTTCCGGCAAATTATCTGTTCCATTTTTCATCTGCCTTCCCTTTACAAAGAATCAAAAATATCATAAATCATCCCTCTCGACTTTTCTAGAACAAATTTTGTAAAATTGGGATTTTTTATCGCCTGCCGAATTCCTCCGCCATTTTCCATTTTGGCAGAGGATCGTTTTATCATACCATCCCTTTTTCTCCGCCCCCGAGGTATCGCCTTGCAGTTGTACGGCGTTTCGTCTCTATATAGTATCGTATATGACGCAATAAATATCCCCCCGCAAAGCGGGGGGTATTTCCGTTTCGGGCATAGCCCTAATACTACAGGCGACGCACAAGTGTGTTTTTTATTGGCCTGCCAGCCACGCATGGGATTACTTGCTACCCGTAAACGGGTCTCTAGGATCGTATAAACTAAGCTGGTCGCTTTCCCGGTCTGTCTTTAACTGATTCTCAATATACTCCTTTATTGCCTTCGTATTCTTTCCTACTGTATCTACATAATATCCTTTGCACCAAAATTCACGGTTCCGATATGCAAACTTCATATTCCCAAATCTTTGAAATATCATCAAACTACTTTTTCCTTTCAGATATCCCATAAATCCTGATATACTCATCTTGGGTGGTATGCTCAACAGTAGGTGTATATGATCTGGGCACACTTCTCCTTCTATGATCTCCACTCCTTTCCATTGACACAACGTTCTTATTATTTTCCGTATTGCTGCTCTTTTCTCTTTGTAAAATACTCTTCTTCTGTACTTTGGCGCAAATACGACACTATTCTCAATCACACAGACTTATATGAATACAAGCACGGAAAGATATTAATACATTTAAACTTTTGTTTTGAAGGTTTTCCTACAGAACAAACTCCTGCGGCAATGCTCAAATACTACCGACAGCGAAAGGGTTTAACCACACGGCAGTTAGCCGAGTGTGTTGGAATTGTACCCTCAACGGTGTTAATGTATGAGCGTGGACACTTCCCGATACCATATCAAACAGCTATTGCTATGGCTGAAGTTCTTGAAATTGATAGAAATCTGCTCTTCGATGAGTTTGCTCAATTTATGGATTATCCTTACAGTGATAGACTTCGTGAAGTCAGAAAAGCGCACAGATTAAATCAAGCAACTTTTGCTGAAAAAGCAGGTATTAGTTTGAGCATCTATTCTAAGTGGGAGGGCGGTTCACGACAGCCGTCAAGAAAAATGTATCGGCAATTGGTAAATACATATCCCGAAATAAACATATGAAAATACAGCGTATCTGTGATATAGCAGGTACGCTGTATTTTTTTATCGGCACATTAGTGTTATTACCTGTCTTTCTGTAAAATAAAAGTACAATAAAACACAGGAGGAAAATACTATGGAAAAGTCATTATTTGAACAAATGGGTGGTACTTATACGCAAGTCGGAGATTATCTGCTCCCAAATCTCATCTTACCCGAACAACAAGATCAGCCGATCGGAGTATGGGGACAGCGACACGCAAGATATTTGAAACAACACCGCAAAATTATTTATATGAACCTTTTGACAAGTGGCAAACTAAACGACTATCTTGTCGATATTGAAAATCAGGCTCAAAATATGTTTCTTCAAATTGTAAAGCAACTTGCAAAAAGTGAAGGCATAACAGAAGAACATAAGGCAAAAGATCAGACTGAATGGGTTGCACAAATGAACACTGTTTGCTACAGAGCAATAGAAATTGTAAATTCTAAGTTGATTTATTAAAAATAGTCCACTCTATTGAGCGGACTATTTTTAATAAATTTCATTTTCACACATTTTTTCAGCTTGCTCTATTATCAAATCTACCGCAGTTGCCTGTTTATCCGGTGGATATTTATATTTTCTGAGCAACCTTTTTACAGTAATTCTCATCTGTGCTCTAACACTTTCTCGTACATCCCAATCAACCTTAATATTATTTTTAATGCTGATT
>CALXBH010000002.1 GCA_944386475.1 uncultured Clostridia bacterium
GCGTTTACGCCAACGGTAGATATATTGGCGGTTTAGGTGATAGCGGATAGCTGCTTTTGTCACACCATGTTCCAGAGAATATTCTATTACCACTTGCCGAAACCGCATGGTTTGTGTTATCTTATTCATAGCAAATAGGATGACCTTCTTTCGGTTTTGTCTAGGCAACTTAACCTTAACACAGGTCTTTCCTATTTGCTATCTTTTTTATCCCCTTCTGTCACACTTCATTGACAAACCTACAAGAAAATATTTTTGGTTTATAGGGAACAGAATTGAAAATACTGCGGAAAAGTGGTAAAATTAATTATTAAAACCCGATATTTGGAAAAGGTGTGGAGTAGGTGCATGGCTTTTAAGAAATGGAACTGCAAAAGGGCGCCGGAAGATCAGGCGCAGCTGTTGTCCCAGGAATGCGGGATTTCGCCGTTTTTGGCGGAGATCCTTGTTTCCCGGGGAATGGATACCCCTGCGAAGGCGGCCGAGTTTTTAGGGGAGGATGAGCCCCTTTCGGATCCTTTTCTTCTGGCGGATATGGACAAAGCGGTGGAGCGCCTTCACAGGGCGATTGAGGAAGGGGAAAAAATCGTCGTATACGGGGACTATGACTGCGACGGCGTCACCGCCACCGCCATCATGATGCTGTACCTTTCCTCGGTGGGGGCGGATGCGTCCTACTATATCCCCGAGCGGGATGGGGAGGGCTACGGCTTAAACGCCGACGCTGTCCGCGCGCTGGCGGAGCAGGGAACCGACCTGATCGTCACGGTGGACAACGGGATTTCCGCTTTGTCGGAAAGCGTTTTGATTAAAGAGCTTGGCATGGATCTTGTCATCACCGATCATCATCAGGCGGGGGAGCTTCTGCCGGACGCTTACGCCGTGGTGGACCCTCATCGCCGGGACTGCCCAAGCCCTTTTAAAGCGCTGTGCGGCGCGGGGGTGGCCCTAAAGCTGATTACGGCGATGGAGGGCGGTGATTACGACGCCACGCTGGACTATTTTGCGGATATCGCCGCCATCGGCACCATCGGGGACGTGGTGTCTTTAACCGGGGAAAACCGCACCCTTGTGAAAAAAGGGCTCTCCATGCTTTCGGTGACGGAAAACCCCGGCCTGCGGGCGCTGATGAAGGCAGCGGGGATTAATCCCGCCGCCGTCACCTCCCAGCAGGTGGCCTTTGGCTTAGCGCCCCGCATCAACGCCGCCGGCCGCCTTGGTTCGGCCAGTTTAGCGGCGGAGCTTTTGCTGTGCGAGGATGAGGAGCAGGCGGCCGCCATCGCCGCCCAGATGAACGAATTAAACCAGACCCGCCAGCAGCTGGAAAAGGATATTTTGGCCCAGATCGACGAACAGCTTGCCCAGCATCCTGAAAAGCTTTACAGCCGGGTGCTGGTGCTGGCGGGGGAAAACTGGCATCACGGGGTGATCGGCATCGTCAGCGCCAAGCTGTTAGAGCGGTACGGAAAACCCAACATCCTCTTGTCCGTCCAGGGGGGAGAAGCCAGGGGCAGCGCCCGCAGCACAGGGGATTTTAACCTGTACGACGCTTTGTGCTCCTGTTCGGAGCTGTTCACCCGCTTCGGCGGTCATCGCCTGGCAGCGGGGATGTCCCTTTTGCCGGAGAATATCCCCCTTTTGGAGGAAAAGATCAATGCCTATGCCGCCGAGCATTTTGACGAGATGCCTCAGGTCACCTATTCGGTGGATAAAATCTTAAAACCCCGGGAGATCACGCTGGAAAATATCCGTTCTTTAGAGGCTTTAGAGCCCTGTGGGGAGCAAAATCCCTCGCCGCTGTTCTGTTTGGGGAACGCCAGGATCCATCAGATCATCCCTCTGTCCGAGGGAAAACACCTGCGGCTCAGGCTGGTGGCGGGCAGGATGGTGTTTTCAGCGGTGTATTTCGGGGTGGGGCCGGATTCCTTCCCCTATAAGCTGGGGGATACGGTGGATATGCTGGTGACCTTAGAGATCAACACCTTTAAGGGAAAAGAATCCGTTTCCATGAAGATTAAGGATATCCGCCCCAACGGCTTTGAACAGAAAAAATTCTTCTCCGCTAAAAACACCTATGAAAGGCTGCGCCGCGGGGAACCGGTGGATCCCCGCTTAAAGGAGAGGATCGTCCCCGGCCGGGAGGATACGGCTATCGTCTATAAATACCTGACCGCCAATCACGGCTTTAAAGGGGATATTGACGGGACGTATATCCAGCTTTATAAGCACAGCTTAAATTACTGTCAGATACGCGCTTCATTGGATATCCTGCAAGATGTAAAGCTTATTTCGGTGTCCCCGCTGCTTAACAGCATTTCGGTGGCGGAGCATCCGGGAAAAAAGAATTTAAACGACAGCCCGACGCTGCAGCGTCTGCAAAATCTGTGAGAAAGGGGGGCGGTTATGATCTATACAATTGACATGCTGATGAACCTGGTAGACAGCAGTGAAAAAAACTACGACCGGGAGATCATTTTAAAAGCATACCGTCTGGCGGAAAAAGCGCACGCCGGCCAGTGTCGGGAATCCGGCGATCCGTATGTTTCCCATCCGGTGGCGGTGGCGTATATTCTGGTAGAGCTTGGCATGGATACCGAGTGTATCTGCGCGGCGCTTTTGCACGACGTGGTGGAGGATACCGACTATACGCTGGAGCAGATCGAAAAGGAATTCGGAAACGATGTGGCCCTGTTGGTGGACGGCGTGACAAAGCTGGGCAAGGTGCCTCTTTCCACCAAGGAGGAGCAGCAGGCGGAAAACGTCCGCAAGATGCTTTTGGCGATGGCCAAGGATATCCGGGTGGTCATCATTAAGCTGGCCGACCGTCTGCACAACATGCGCACCCTTCAGTTTGTCCCGCCCCAGAAACAGCGGGACAAGGCGCTGGAAACCATGGAGATCTATGCGCCTTTGGCTCACCGGCTGGGAATCCGGGCGGTGAAGGAGGAGCTGGAAGATATCGCTCTGCACTATCTGGACCCGGTGGCGTGCTCCGAAATTGAAAGTATGCTGGAGATGAAAAAGGAAAACCGGGAAAAGTTTATCGAGGATATTAAACTGAAAATCCTGGGCAGGCTTAACGAATACGGCATTCATCCCCATATTGAAGGGCGGGTAAAAAGCCTGTACGGCATCTACCGGAAGGTGTATATGGCGGGCCGCGCTTTTGAGGAAGTATACGACATCTATGCAGTGCGGGTCATTGTGGACACCGTCATCGAATGCTACAACATCCTGGGAATTATCCACGATATGTTCCAGCCCATTCCCAACCGGTTTAAGGATTATATCTCCACCCCCAAGCCCAACATGTATCAAAGCCTTCATACTACCGTGATCGACAAAGAGGGAATCCCCTTTGAGATCCAGATCCGTACCTGGGATATGCACTACACGGCGGAATACGGCATCGCCGCCCACTGGAAATACAAGGCCGGTATTCAGGGCAAGGATAAACTGGAAGAACGTCTGGCCTGGATCCGCCAGCTTTTGGAGGCGGGCCAGGAGGCCGAGGACGTGGAGGATATCGTCCGCACCATCAAGACGGATATCGGCAGTGAAGAGGTGTTTGTCTTCACCCCAAAAGGCGATGTGAAGAGCCTGCCGGTAGGATCTACCGTTATCGACTTTGCCTATGCAATCCACAGCGCGGTGGGCAACCGGATGGTAGGCGCCAAGGTGGACGGGCGGATCGTGTCCTTGGACACCAAGGTGGAAACCGGCCAGATTGTGGAGATTTTAACCACCAATTCCCCCAATCACGGACCCAACCGCGACTGGCTCAAGATTGTTAAAACCAATGAGGCCCGCAGCAAGATCCGCAGCTGGTTTAAAAAAGAGCGGCGGGACGAAAATATTGTGGAGGGCCGCGCCGAGCTGGAGCGGGAATTTAAGCGCAACTACATGACCATGGACGAGCAGACTGCCAAGACCTTTATTGAGGATGTGGCCAAACGGCAGCACTTTGACTCGGTGGACGACTTTTTTGCCGCCATCGGATACGGCGGCATCATCTTGTCCCGGATTATGCCCCGGCTTAAAGACGAATACACCAAGATGGTCAAGGCCCAGGACGCTGTCGTGGAACCGGAGGTGGTATCCCTTCAGTCCCAGAAATACAACAAAAATACCAGCGGCGTTACGGTGGAGGGCATCGACAACTGTTTAGTCAAGTTTTCCCAGTGCTGTAATCCGCTGCCGGGGGATGACATCATCGGCTTTATCACCCGCGGGCACGGTGTATCCGTCCATAAGCGGGACTGTGTCAACGTTATTAACGGCATGAAGGACGAATCCCAGCGGGGACGCTGGATCAACGTCCACTGGGATGAGGCCACGCCGGTGAGCTACCGCTCCACGCTGGATATCGTCGCCCAGGACCGCAACGCCCTGTTAGCGGATATCAGCATCGCCCTGGCAAATTTCCGGGTGCCTATCCACGAGCTAAACGCCAGGGAGCTTAAAAACGGCAACGCGGATATTGTGGCGACTATTGGCATCAACGGAATCGATCAGCTTAATTCCATCATCCAGAAGGTGGAGAAGATCCCGGGCGTGATCTCGGTAGAGCGTTCCGGAAAATAAGAAAGGATTTTAAACATCAATGAAAGCGGTTGTACAGCGTGTCTCCTCAGCACAGGTTTCCATCGGCGGAAAGGTGTATTCCAGGATCGGCCGGGGACTGCTGGTGCTGCTGGGCGTGATGGAGGGCGACTCCTCTGCGGAGGGGAAGCTTTTGGCCGACAAACTCACAGGCCTTCGGATTTTTACGGACGATCAAGGAAAGATGAATCTTTCTCTGGCCGATGTGGACGGGGAAGTTTTGGTGGTCAGTAACTTTACCCTGGGGGCGGACTGCCGGAAAGGGCGGCGGCCTTCCTTTACAAATTCCGCCGCGCCTGAAACGGCGAAACCTTTATACGAGGAATTTTTATCCTATGTTGGTTCGCTGACGGGAAAGCCCTGCGCCCACGGAGAGTTCGGCGCTAAAATGGCAGTCGCCCTTGTTAACGACGGGCCGGTGACGTTACTGCTGGACACCGACCAGCTCGGCCTGAAAGGAAAGGAGTAAGCTTACGGATGGAAATATTGCAGTATACAGTGGGTGCTTTGGGCACCAACTGTTATCTTTTTAAAACGAGCCAGGGCAACGGGATGCTGATTGATCCCGGCGCGCAGGCGCCCCTTTTGCTGCAGGAGATCGAGAAACAGGGGGTAAAGCTTCAAAAAATCGTGCTCACCCACGGGCATATCGACCATATCGGCGCCGTGCACGAGATCAAAAAGGCTACCGGCGCGGAGCTTTCCATCCACGCGGAGGATGTGGAGATGCTGGAAGATCCCCGGAAAAACCTGGCTAGCTTTTTTCACGTCCCCTATACGCCGGATAAGCCGGACGTGATCTTCCGGGAAGGGGATGCGGTCGAGTTGGATGAAGTTCGCTTTCAGGTGCTTCACACGCCCGGCCACACCAAAGGCTCCTGCGTTTTGTTGGGAAACGGCCTGATGGTCAGCGGGGACACCCTGTTCCGGGGGAGTGTCGGGCGCACCGATCACTATGGCGGCGATTACAGCGCGCTTAAAAAATCCCTCTTAAAGCTGTACCGGCTTCCCGGGGATTATCAGGTAATCTCCGGCCACGGCGGCGCCACCACACTGGAAACTGAACGAAAAACCAACCCGTATATGGAGTTAATCAGAGAATGATTTTAGTTTTTAGCGGACACAACTATAAATACGAAACCGAAAGCCTGTGCAAGATGTTTTTTTCCTGCCAGCGCTTTCAAATTGAATACGAAGCCGGCGACCTTTCCCGGGACAATCTGATCTTTACCCGCGTGAAAACAGGGAAGACCCATACGCTTTTTTACGCCTTTGTCCGGGGGGAGGGGAAGTTTTTTGCCAAATCCATCCGGGTGCCCAAGGACAGCGCGCAGGAGAAAAACGAGCAGGAACGCCTGCTCTGCCTGTGCGTCCATCGGGTTCTGTCCCGGTATGTTGGCCAGGGGACTAAATGGGGGATCCTCACGGGGATCCGGCCGGTCAAGCGGATCCATGAGTACTGGGAACAGGGTATGGACGACATGGCTATCCACCAAAAGCTGGAGCGGGATTACCTGGTGTCTCCTCAAAAGGTGGATTTGTGCATCACCACGGCGAAAACCCAGGCGCCGTTACTACAATTAACACAGCCAAAGTCCTTTAGCCTGTATGTTTCGATCCCATACTGTCCCTCCCGGTGCAGTTATTGCTCGTTTGTATCCCACTCCATTACCAACCGCTCCGCCTTAAAGCTCGTCCCTTCCTATGTGGAGCATTTATGCCGGGAGATCGCCTATACGGGCGATCTGGCAAAATCCCTGGGCCTTCGGCTGGAGTCGGTGTATTGGGGCGGCGGCACCCCCACTACTTTAGAGCCGGACCAGCTGGCCCAAATCCTTCAGGCGATCGGGCAAAGCTTTGATTTAAGCACCCTGCGGGAATATACGGTGGAGGCCGGCCGGCCGGACACCATCACCGAGCAAAAGCTTACCGTGCTAAAACAGGCCGGGGTAGGCAGGGTGAGTATTAACCCCCAGACCTTCCAAAATCCCGTGCTGGAGGAAATCGGCCGCCGGCACACGGCGGAGATGACCATCGACCGCTATAAACTCGCCCGCCAGGTGGGGTTTGACTGCATCAACATGGATTTGATTGCGGGGCTTCCCGGAGACGATCTGGCCGGTTTTTGCCGCTCGGTGGACAAGGCGATTTCCTTAGGGCCGGAGAATATTACTGTGCACACGCTGTCTGTCAAGCGCTCGTCCCGGCTGTTCCAGTCGGATGGGCTTCCCCAGAACTTAAAGGACAATCCGGCTGGGGAGATGGTGGATTACGCTCAGCATACTCTGATGGAGGCGGGATACCGTCCTTATTACCTGTACCGCCAAAAAAACACCCTGGAAAACCTGGAGAATGTGGGCTACGCAAAGCCGGGAACCGAAGGGCTTTATAACGTATACATCATGGAAGAAGTGCATACCATATTAGCTGTAGGCGCTTCGGGAGTCACCAAGCTTGTGAATCCCTATACCGGTTTAATTGACCGGGTGTTTAACTATAAATTTCCGTATGAGTACATAGACCATTTTAATGTGATGCTGGAACGCAAAAGGAAGGTGGCCGAGTTTTATGAGCAGCAGTTTTAAACCGGTGCGTTGTGCGGTTTCGGCTGTCAATAAATTGGCCAAACTGGACGCGCCCGGCCTTGCCAGGAAGTGCGAGGGGGATTATCTTACGCAGCTGGAAGAGTTGGCCTCGCTTATCCATCAAAGCTCCCGCTGGCAGTTTATTATGATCGCGGGTCCCTCCGCGTCGGGGAAAACAACTACTTCTGTGAAGCTGAGGCAGCTTCTGGAAACGCGGGGAATTCGTTCCATCACCATCTCATTGGATGATTTTCTGTATAACCGGGACAGCCTGCCCCTGTTGCCGGACGGCACTAGGGACTTTGAGTCTGTCGATACCCTGGATATCGGCCTTCTGAACCGCTGTTTGGAAGAGCTTTTGACCAAAAAAAGCACCCAGCTGCCCGTCTTTGACTTTGTCACCGGGAACCGTATGAAAAATACACAGCCGGTGACCATTACCGACAGCCATGTGGTGATTATCGAAGGGCTTCACGCGCTGAATCCGGCGATCTCCCAAACCTCGCTGAAAGAATATTTCTTCAAGGTTTACATCAGCCCCAATTGTGAGTTTGTTTTGGATGACGGCCGTGTAGTGCTGGACGGGCAGAATCTGCGTCTGATCCGCCGGATGATCCGGGATTTTAAATTTCGCGGCTCCGGCCCCGAAAACACGTTTGTTATGTGGAAAAACGTATGTAATGGTGAAGAACTTTACATCAATCCTTTTCGAGGAGAAGCAGACTATGTGGTAAACTCCACCCACCTTTACGAGCCTTTAATTTACCACCATGACCTGCTGCCGATTTTAAAAGATGTAAAAGCGGATAGCCTTTACACAGAGAAAGCCAGGGAACTGGTGGATGTTTTAGAACTCTTTGACGACCTTTCCATGGATATTGTTCCGCCGGATTCCATGATCCGGGAATTTATCGGGTAAGGCTTGTATTCCTGCCGGTTTCGCGGTATAATATAATTATATATTAGCGATATTGGCATATCGGCCCGGACAACTAAAATATTTGTGGACGCAGGGGAAACACCTTTTCACACTCTCTATTCCGTCCATTTGAAAGGAGCGGTTGCTATGAGCAACAGTGTATTCGACGATTTTCTCGGAAAAGCCAAGGATGTCGCAGACGCCGCGGGGAAAAAAACCGGGGAACTGGTGGAGATTTCCAAACTCAAGCTGCAATGCGTTAAGCTTAACAGCGCGATTAAGGAGCGCTATGAAAAGCTGGGAAGCGCTGTTTACTCTATGAAAAAATCCGATTACGAAAACCCGGAGCTTATCAGCTCGATGGTGGAGGAAATCACCGAGCTTTTGGATAAGCTCAACGAAACCAGCGAAAAAATTGCGGATATTAAAAATATCAGCATCTGTTCCTGCTGCGGGGCGAAAAACCCTCCGGAGAACGTCTATTGCGCCAAGTGCGGCAGCAAGCTGGACGGGACCAAAGGGGAAACCTTTGGCAAGGAATATCAGGATATGGCTAAGGAAGCCGAGAAGGCTGCCGGCGATCAGGCGGCAGATGCAGTGGATTCGGAAGAGTAAACAAACTGAAAAACAGGTGAAAAGGGGCCAAGCTTTACAGTTTGACCTCTTTTTGTTATTGACTTGTATCGACACAGGAGGAAGCATAATGGAAGAACAGGAGGAAGCATAATGGAAGACGCAGTTATAATGGCCAAACAAGCCGCCGACGCGATCCGGCAGGCGGTAGGTGACGGCTTTGAAGTGTGTGTGATTTTAGGTTCCGGGCTTGGCGGCCTGGCTGAAAGGCTGGCTGATAAACAAGAGCTTTCTTATTCTCAGATCCCTCATTTTCCCCGGTCTACGGTGGAATCCCACGCCGGAAAGCTGCTGGCGGGGACACTGGAGGGAAAGCGGGTTTTGTTTTTGTCCGGGCGTTTTCACTTTTATGAGGGGTACACCTTTGCCCAGACGGCGTTTCCCGTGCGGGTGATGAAAATGCTGGGGGTTCCCCGGCTGATCGTCACCAATGCCGCCGGAGGCGTTAACGAGACCTTTTCCCCCGGGGATCTTATGTGTATTTCCGATCACATCAAATTCTTTTCCGACAGTCCCTCCAGGGGGAACCCGATGCCGGAATTCGGCCCCCGCTTTTTCGATTTAAGCCATGCGTATTCCCCCCGGCTGCGGGAATTAGCCCGTCGCTGTGCGGACGAGCTTTCTATTCCCTTAAAGGAGGGTGTTTACGCTTTTATGCCCGGCCCTCAGTTTGAAACCCCGGCGGAAATCCGCATGCTGCGGCTTTTAGGCGCGGACGCGGTGGGCATGTCCACCGTGGCGGAGGTGATCGCCGCCAATCAATGCGGAATTGAGGTGTTGGGGATTTCCTGTATTTCCAACATGGCGGCAGGGGTGCTTCCCCAGCCGGTTACTGACGAAGAAGTCGTGGAGGTCGCCGGCCGTGTGGCGCAGACGTTTCAGGCGCTGATAGCGGCGATTATCCGGCGGATGTAGCATCATAAAGGAGGAAACAACTTGCTTTTTACCGATATTTCTATTTTAGATGAGAATTTTCAGCGGCTGGATCACCAGTACGTGGGGATTTCCGGCAGCCGCATCGATTTTGTGGGAGATGCAAAACCCTTTCAGGATTACGGCCAGCAGATCGACGGAAAAAATAAGCTTTTAATGCCGGGGCTTTATAACCTGCATACCCATCTTCCCATGACGCTGCTGCGGGGCTATGGGGAAAACCTGCCCTTACAGCGGTGGCTGGAAGAACGGATCTATCCCTTTGAGGATCATTTAAACCCGGAAAATGTCTACGATGCTGTCTTGCTGGGCCTGGCGGAGATGATGAAATACGGCGTTATCGCCTGCTCGGATATGTACTTTTTCTGTGATGCGGTGGCACGGGCGGTGGAGAAAGCCGGCATGAAGGCGGCCATCAGCCGCAGTATTGTGAGCTTTGATGACACCGATCTGTGGGACAGCGGCCGTTTTACCGAGTGCAAAGAGCTGTTTGCGGCCTATAACGGCGCCTGCGACGGCCGAATCCGAGTGGATATGAGCATTCACGCTGAATATACCAATACCGAAAAGACCGTGCGCCAGCTTGCCCAGTACGCCAAGGAGACCGGTACGGGGATGCACATCCATTTGTCCGAGACCAAAAAGGAGCATGAGGAGTGCAAAGTCCGTCGGGGCGGTAGAACGCCCGCCCAGTTTATGGAGGACTGCGGGATTTTTGACGTTCCCACTACGGCCGCCCATTGTGTGTACGTGGAAGACGGGGATATGGAGATTTTAAAAAAGCATGACGTGACGGTTTCCCACTGCCCGGTCAGCAATCTGAAACTGGGGAGCGGTGTTGCGCCGGTGGCCAAAATGCTCGACCGGGGCATCCGGGTAGCGCTGGGAACCGACGGCGTTGCCTCCAACAACAACGGAAATCTCCTGGAAGAATTAAAGCTGACCCCCTTGCTGCAAAAGGGAGTAAATTTGGATCCCACCCTTATTTCCTGTGAACAGGTGCTGAAAATGGCGACGGTAAACGGCGCGAAGGCCCAGGGTAGGGAAGACTGCGGCGCTATTAAGGCGGGCAACCGGGCGGATCTTTTGATGATTGACCTCGATCAGCCGAATATGACGCCCTGCCATGAGTTTTTGCACAATTTGGTCTATGCCATGACCGAATCCAACATCGTGATGACGATGGTGGACGGGAACATTTTGTATCAAAACGGGGAGTACAAAACCCTGGATATCGAAAAGATCCTTTACAACGCCCGCAAGCAAACCGAGGATATTTTAAATAAGCTGTCGTAAAACCGAAATATTATCAGCTTCTTACAGGAGAAAAGCCAGCGCTTAAAAGGCGCTGGCTTTTGGTCTTTTATCTGCTATTTTAATGATTAACTGATTGACAGGAGGGGGTTAACTAAGCTCAAACATCCCGCGGTAAAGGCCGGCATATTCCCCGTTTTGAGCCAAAAGCTCCTCGTGGCAGCCCCGCTCCACGATCTGGCCGTGCTCCAGTACGATGATGGCGTTGGCGTTTCGCACGGTGGAGAGCCGGTGAGCGATGACAAAAACCGTCCGCCCCTCCATCAGCTGATCCATACCCTTTTCGATCAGGGCCTCGGTGCGGGTGTCGATGCTGGAGGTGGCTTCGTCCAGGATCAAAACAGGAGGATCCGCCACCGCCGCCCGGGCAATGGCAATCAGCTGCCGCTGCCCCTGGGAAAGGTTGGCGCCGTCCCCGGTGACCATGGTTTGGTACCCCTGGGGAAGACGGCGGATAAACGAGTCCGCGTTGGCGATTTTGGCGGCGCGGATCACCTCGTCGTCGGTGGCGTCCAGCTTGCCGAACCGGATGTTATCCGCCACCGTGCCGGTAAACAGATGGGTGTCCTGCAAAACGATCCCCAAGCTGTGGCGCAGGGAATCCTTCCGGATATCCCGCACATCGATGCCGTCATAAAGGACTTTTCCCTCGTTAACATCGTAAAAGCGGTTAATCAAATTGGTGATGGTGGTTTTTCCCGCGCCGGTGGAGCCCACAAAGGCGATCTTCTGCCCGGGTTTAGCGTATAGGCTCACATCCTTTAGGATGATGTGGCCGCTGTCATAGCCAAAGCTTACATGCTCGAACCGGACGTCGCCCTTTAACGGCGTCAGGGAACCGTCTGGATGTTTCCAGGCCCAGCGGCCGGTTTTTTCGGTACAGGCGGTCAGCTTGCCGTCCAGCTCCTTGACGTTCACAAGGGAGATGTTTCCGTCATCGACCTCGGGCTCCTGGCGCATGGCTTCAAAAATCCGTTCCGCGCCCGCCAAGGCAGCCAGCAGGAAGTTGCTCTGCTGAGTAAACTGATTGATAGGCATGGCGGCCTGGCGGACAAACACCAGATAGCTTGCCAGGCTGCCGATATCGGTCATGCCGTTTAAAGCCATAATGCCGCCTAAAACGGCGACGATGGCGTAATTGACATACGAGATGCTGACAACAGCGGGAACCATCGTCGCCGCATAGCTTTGCGCGCCTGTTCCCGCAGCCCGGAGGCTTTCGTTTTTCTCCCGGAAGATGTTAAGGTTGTCCTCCTCCCGGTTAAAGACTTTGACCACCTTTTGACCGTTTAGCATCTCCTCGATATAGCCGTCTAAGTCTCCTAAAGCGGTTTGCTGCTTGGAATAATACCGCTTGCTTCGTTTGCCGCTGAAGCGGATATACCAAAACATAATCCCATAACAAACCACGACGATCAGCGACAAGCGCCAGTTGAGGACAAACAAAAGGACAAGGGTGCCCACGATCTGGATGAAGCTTTGGATGACCATGGCAAAGCTGTTGTTAAGCGCATCGGAGATGGTGTCCACATCGTTTGTAAAATAGCTCATGATATCCCCGTGGCGGTTGGAGTCAAAAAAGCGAAGGGGAAGGGTCTGCAGATGTTTAAACAGATCCCGCCGGATGTCAAACAATACCTTTTGAGCCGCTTTGACCATTGTTTGGGAGTAGCCGTAGGCGGCCAGCACACCGATGCCGTAGATGACGGCGGTAATGACGACCCCCACAAGCAGGGAATCAAGGCCGCCGGTTTCCAGGCTATTAACCACCGGACGGATCATATAGGTTCCCAGAAGGTTGGCAAGGGCGCTGATGGTGACCAGCACCGCCACCACTAACAGCAGAAACTTATGCCGCCCCATATAAGAGAGCAGGGAACCGATGGTAAACCGAAAATTTTTGGGGCGTTTGCCGCTGAGTTTTCCAGGCATTATTCCTCCGCTCCTTTCATTTGGGATGCATAAATTTCCTGGTAGATGGTGTCACAGGCGAGAAGCTCATCATGGGTTCCCACCGCGTGGATATGCCCGTCCTCCAAAATCACGATCATATCGGTGTCCATCACCGAGGTGATCCGCTGGGCGATGATGAGCTTGGTCACGTCCTTTTGCCGGGCAATGGCCGCCCGGATTTTTCCCTCGGTGGCGGTGTCCACCGCGCTAGTGGAATCGTCAAAGATCAAAACCTTGGGGTGCTTTAGAAGCGCCCGGGCAATGCACAGCCGCTGTTTCTGGCCGCCGGATACGTTGACGCCGCCCTGGCCGAGGTCGGTGTCCAGGCCTTTGGGCATCCGTTTTAAAAATTCGTCGGCGCAGGCGTCCTCGCAGGCTTTCCAGATGGTTGGATCATCCGCCTGCTTGTTGCCCCACAACAGGTTTTCCCGCACCGTGCCGGGAAACAGCACATTTTTTTGCAAAACGATTCCCACAGCCTCCCGCAGCGCTTTGGGATCATACTCCCGCACATCCCGGCCGCCCACCAGCACCCGTCCGCCGGAGACGTCGTACAGCCGGGGGATCAGCTGCACCAGGGTGGTTTTGGCAGAACCGGTGCCGCCGATGATCCCCACCGTCTGTCCCGGAGAGATGTGGAAGCTTACCCCGGACAGGGCGTATTCCTGAGCGTCTTTATGGTATTTAAACGAGACGTTTTCAAAGTCGATGCTGCCGTCGGCCACCTGGGTGACCGGATGCTCCGGCGCGGAAAGCTCCGGAACCTCGTCCAGTACCTCGCTGATGCGCTTGGCGCTGGCCAGCGACCGGGTCAGCAGCAAAAAGACGTTGGAGATCATCATCAGGGAATTCATAACCTGAAGCACATAGCTTAAAAATCCGGTCAAATCGCCTACCTGCAACCCTCCCGAGGCGATCATGTTCCCACCAAACCACATAATCAGCACAGTGGCGGCGTACATGGTAAACTGAAAGGCAGGGAGGTTTAAAACCGCATAGTGGAAGGTTTTTTCGCTGGTCTGCATCAGTTCCTTGTTGACCGACTGAAACTTTTCCTCTTCATAGTCCCCACGGACAAAGGCCTTGACCGCCCGGATCGCGGTTACCCCTTCCTGCACCACGTCGTTTAAGCGGTCCATAGCCTTTTGCAGCTTGCCGTACATGGGCGATACCTTGCGGAGGATGAAAAACAAAACAACTGCCAAAAGGGGAGTGATGACAAAAAACACAAGGGACAATTTCGCGTTCATCCAAAAGGAGAGGCCGACGCCTAAAATCAGGATAGAAGGCCCCCGCACCATAGGGCGCAGCCCACCGTTGACGGCATTTTGAATGACCGTTACATCAGTGGTCATGCGGGTTACCAGGGAAGAGGTTTCAAAGTGATCCAGGTTGGAAAAGGAATACTGCTGGATTTTTTCGTATTCCGCTTCCCGCAGGCGGGCGCCGAAGCCGTAGGCGGCCCTGGCGGCATACCGGGCGTACAAAAGCCCGGTTACAAGAGAAAGAAGCGCACAGATTCCCATTTGGACGCCTTTATAGAGAATATAAGGAACGTCGTGGTTTACAATCCCCACGTCGATAATATCCGCCATAATCAGCGGAATGAACAGCTCAAAGCCGGTTTCCACAAATACCAGAAAAGCGCCTAGAAACAGATCCTTGCGGTAGGGGCCCAGGTAGTGAAGCAGGCGTTTTAAATCCTTCATCTTTGCGATTCCCCCTTGTCTTTTAGATTTTGATAAGCACGGGAGAGATAATCGGCAAAAGCATGTTTTTCTTCTGCGGAAAAGCCTTCCAGCATGACCTCCTCCATCCGGCGGCAGTGCTGCTTCCAGAGGTCATTTACCTGTTTTCCTTTTTCGGTGATTTCGATCCGGCCGGCCCGGCGGTTGTTTTCCACAGCCCGCCGTTTGATAAAGCCGCCTTTTTCCAGCGAGTCCAGCATCCGGCATACGGCAGCAGGATCGATTTCAAAATATTCTGCTAAAACGCGTTGCTGGCATGGTCCATTTTCCTCCAAAAAAGCAAGCAGCTTTGGCTGTCCCGACCCCAAGCCAAGTGCTGTGATGGAGGGCCCCAGATAGTTTCGCTGGGCGTGAAAAGCACGATATAAAAGCATATGAAACGTTTTTTCCATTAGCTTAACTCCCTTGTGATATATCAATAGTTGATATATCAATTATAGGACAGAACGGTATTTTGTCAAGGGAAAAGCATCGACTGTAAGAAATGGTTTTGACGGCGGACAAAAATAGGGAGAAAATGGGCAATAAATACTTTTTTAAAACCGCAAATGTAAAGAAAAAGCTGTTTTTTTATATGGCCTGCTATTTTTTTGACAGAAAACTTGCCGCAAATAAAGTGCAGAGAATTTAAGAAGGAATATGTTGTAAAAAATATAGTTGAAGTGTAAATATTAAGTGAAATTCATCTTTTGTTTGGAGTAAAGATATAAAAATTAAGCTATAAAGAAAAAAGTATTGTAAATTTCTTTTAAAGATGTTACAATATTTGTAAATCTTTATACGATGAAACACCTTGTCTTGAGCAATAAATGGAGCAATTCATAACCTGCGTACCATGCAAGTAATATTTAAAAAAGAATTTTGCAGACTTACACAAGGCAGAAAAACGTATGAAGAGGGTCAATAACATTAAAGGAGGTACAAAAATGAAAAGAATATGCCGACGCGGCATAAAACGGGCAACGGCGCTGGTATTAAGCGCTGCGCTGCTCACTTCGGTGTTCTCTGTGCTCACCTCGGTGCAGGCGGTGGCAGAGGAAAACGGGGAGGACTATACATCCTATGTGGACCCCTTTGTGGGAACAGCGGTAGATAACGGTCAGCTGTTTCCGGGATCTGTGGTGCCCTACGGCCTTGTGAAATTAAGCCCGGACACCTATCCTCACTCTACCAACGATCACGCGGGGTATGACTACAATAAATCCCAGATTGCCGGCTTTTCCCATACCCGTGTGGAAGGCGTGGGCGGCCAGGGAGCGGGCGGCGACGTCCTGATTACCCCCACCTATGTGAACTTTACTTCCAAACCGTCTTATGCTACCCGGGCCATGACCTTCTCTCACGAGGATGAAGAGGCTTCTCCCGGCTATTACTCGGTGGAGATGAGGCCCAAAAACGCCGAGGGAAAAACAGATCCCAATATGGGTAAAATCAAAGCGGAGCTCACATCGGATACCCGTACGGGTTATCATCGGTATACCTTCCCCCAGGCGGGGCAGATGGGCCTGACAGTGGACTTAAACTACACCTATCACGGCACCGATATCCGCAACGCCATTTTAAATGTAGAGCAGGGCAACAACACAACGATTCTCTCCGGCCGTTTCAGCGGCAGAAATGTCAGCGGCCACGGCAAATACACCATGTATTTCTATATGGAAACCAGCCAGCCCATGTCGGTTGTAAAAACCTGGAACGGCGATACCCTCACCGACAGCATGTCCCAGACCGGCAACGACATCGGCGCGGTTTTGTATATGGACGGCGAAGCGGGCGAAGTGCTGGAAGTTAAGGTGAGCATTTCTCCCATCAGTGTGGAACAGGCCAAGCGGGATATGTATGTGGAGTCTCCCGAATGGGACTTTGAAGCCATGCGCCAGGCCGCTAAAGACGAGTGGAACAGTGTGCTTAGCAAAGTCAAGGTGGAAAATTCCGCTGCCAGCGATCCGGACGGAACGCTGAAGAAGCTTTTCTACACCCATCTGTATCACATGTTCACCACGCCGGTGAACGCCACCAGCACGGACAACACCTTCCGCGCTACCGATGGCAATGTATACGAGGCCAACAACTACACCCACTATGACTCCTGGACGCTGTGGGACGACTTCCGCAAGTATCCCATTATTGGATTGGTGTATCCGGAGGTTTATAAAGATATCATCCACTCCATCGCCGATATGATGGAATACGGCATCGGCACTTGGGGAATGGATACCCAGCCGGTTCCCACCGTGCGGACCGAGCATGCTGTCGCCCTGCTGGCGGACGGTATTGCCAAGGGCTATACCGACATTCCCAATCTGGAAGAGGCCTACGAAAAGGCGAAAGAAATCGCCGGAACCCAAAGTTCTTCCCTTAACCGGGTGGACACCTCGGTGGAGTATTCCTATGACGACTGGTGCATCGCCCTGCTGGCGAAGGAGCTGGGACTCACCGACGAATACAACGAGTATCTGGAGCGTTCTTTTAACTACAAAAATCTGTACCGGGACGATGCGGTCACCCTGTCCGACGGCAGCACGGTAGGGCTTTTGTGGCCGAAAAACAACGACGGCAGCTGGATGGGCGCCGATCCGGAACAGTACGGCAATAACGGCCTGTATCAGGGCACCTTGTGGCAGTATACCTTCTGGGATTCCAATGATGTCACCGGCCTTGTGGAGCTCATGGGCGGGAAGGAAAACTTCTTAAAGGCAGTCAGCCGCCTGTACGGCCAAAATGCCGACGGCACCAATCTGCCCGAGACCAATCCTCCCGGCAGAAATATGCTTCACACCAATACCAACGAGATCGACCTGCACACTCCGTATCTGTTTAACTTTGCCGGAAAACCCAGCCGGACACAGTACTGGGTGCGGCAGATTTACACCAAGGAAACCTGGAACCGCTACAGCGGTACCGGCGAGTACAATCCTCCCCGGTATGAAAAGGCCTACCGGTTATCGCCGGACGGCTTTATGGAGACCATGGACGACGATGCCGGCACTATGGCGGCGATGTTTGTCTCCGCGGCGATGGGCATCTTCCCCATGACCCCCGGCGATACCTCCTTCCAGATCGGCACGCCCTTCTTTGAAAAGATCACCCTGGACGTGGGGAACGGAAAGACCTTTGTCATCAAAGCGAACAACGTATCTGCGGATAACTTCTATATCCAGGATGCTACTTTAAACGGCAAGGATTTTGACCGCACGTGGGTGGATTATTCGGAAATCGTCCGCGGCGGCGTGCTGGAATTCAATATGGGAAGCGAGCCTTCCACCTGGGCGGAAGACGGCGATCCCGCTCCCAGCTCCAGCGACACGGTGGACACCTCAATTTATGATGAGGACAATGCGCTTTCTTACTCCACCTCGGTGTTTGAAGAATCCGCCGCCAACGACGGAACCATCGGCAACACCATTGAAATCACCCTGAAAGCGGGCAACACCTTTACCGGAAATAACGGCGATACGCTGGGGACGGACAAGATCGAAATCTCCAATGTCCCGGCGGGATTGACGGCTGCGGCGGTCAAGGTGAGCGACCAGGTGATCCGGATCACGTTGTCCGGCACAGCTGAGGCCAGCTCGCTGGAAGACAGCATCGGCGACATGAAAGTGGAGCTTAAAGACGCTGCCTTTACCGGCGCTGTGGACAGCAGCTATCAGGTTCGGGAGGATGTAAAGGTCCGGTTTATGGACAACCAGATCGAGTATTCTCTCGACAAAGTGGAAGAGAGCGAAGCGGATGACGGCAGCCTTGCAGACACCGTTACCCTGACGCTCACCGGCGGCGCAACCTTTACCGGTGAAAACGGTGACGACTTTGTAGCCGACGGCAAGGTGGTGCTTTACAACCTGCCGGAAGGCCTGACGGCCAGCATCGTCCGGGAAAGCGACACCACCGCTACCCTGCGCTTTACAGGCAACGCGGCAGAGCATCGGTACTCCACCGGTGACTTGGGCATCGCCTTTGAGGATTCTGCCTTTGCCGGCGGCGTTACCGCTGCCCAGGTGACCAATTCCTCCCGGGGCGGCATGAACGCGCTGGTGCTCAACTTCCGCCAGGATATCACCGCGCAGCTGGAAGAAGCGGTTGCAGAAGCTGAAGCCATTGACGGCAATAAGTATGTAGCTGCCACCTATCAGGAGCTGCAAACGGCGATGGAAACGGCAAATGCTTTGCTTGCGTCCGAATCTCCCGATCAGGCGGATATGGAAGATGCGCTGGCGGCTCTCAACAACGCGCTGGCAGACCTTGTCCGCCGCACCGACGGTTTTGACCGCCTGGAGGGCGAGGCAAGCGATGAGTGGTCCGGCGGCGACCTGAAAAACGAAGCGATCAATCTGGGCGGCGTTCATGACGGCGCGTGGGTGATTTACACCGACCGTTATTTCGGAAATAAGGGTATTGATTCGGTGACGGTCAGCTATGACAACAACTCCAGCCGCTGCGCTTCCGACGCCAGGGTTGAGCTTCGTCTGGGGAACAGCGAAGGGCGTTTGCTTGCCACGGTAGACCTGCCGGCAACCGGCTCCGGGTGGGGAACCTATCAGACGGTAACCTTAAAGCTGGATGATTCGGCGGCCTTCTCGGGCGAACAGGACATCTGTGTCGTCTTTAAAGGAACAACCGATAACGATCATCCTTATATCTGCAATCTGGATTACGTCCAGTTTAGCTCCAAAGGGAACTACGGCCGCTTTGAGGCGGAAAGCTATGACGCCTGGTCTGAGAGAGAAAACGGCTTAAAGACCGAGCATAATGCCCCCAACAACCTTGACAATGTAGGCAATACCTTTGACGGCGCGTGGCTCGCTTATTACGACCGTGATTTTACCGGTGAAGGGCTTTATACCATCAACGTCCACTATGCGAACAACTCTCTCCGCTGTGCTTCCGACGCAAAACTGGAAATCCGCAATGGTTCTCCTGATGGGGAACTGATTGCCACGGTGGATATTCCTGTAACCGGTACCAGCTGGGATACCTATGGCATGGCGACAGTTGATCTGTCCGCCGATCCCTATGTGGGAAGCGGGGATATTTATGTTGTCATGAAAGGAACCACCGACGGCGGCCATCCTTATGTCTGCAACTTGGACTATGTGGAGTTCGTGACCAAAGAAGCCGCTGATAAAGCTGAGCTTCAGGCGGCGATCACAGCAGCCCAGGCGGCGATGGACGTCGTGGACAGCCGTGATTACACCGAAGAGAGCTGGCAGAACCTGGTGGATAAACTGGCGGCTGCCAACACGGTGAACGATGATCCGGATGCCACCACCGCGCAGGTAAATACAGCTGCAAACGAGCTGGTAGAGGCTGTGAACAATCTTGTGAAACTGCTGACGGCCAGCACGATTACAGTAGATCCGGTGGCAGATCAAACCTATACCGGTTCTGCCATCACGCCGAAACCGGTTGTGAAAGACGCCGGCGACACCCTGGAAGAGGGAGTGGACTACACCCTTTCCTACAGCGATAATGTGGAAGAGGGGACCGCGACTATTACCATTACCGGTATGGGCGGCTATTCCGGAACCATTACCGCGACTTTCACGATCAAAGAGCAGCCGGTTACTTCCGACGATGAGACGAGCTCTGATGAGCAGACCAGTTCGGACAACGAAGACGTAAGCTCCGATGACGAGGTAAGTTCGGATAACGAACCCGGCCAGCCGGACGGCGGTGATGAGGACGACAATACGCCTTCGAATACCCAGCCGGGCAGCAATGACAACAATACCGGCACTGGCAATAATGGCGCCGGCGGCGATACCAATACCGGCGGCAATGGCAGCGTTGGAAACAACTACACCGAAATACCGGTCACCGGAAACAGGATTCCTGCGGCTGCGATGCTGGTCGGCGTTCTCAGCCTCGGGGTATTTGGCCTTGCTTTTGCGGTAAAAAGAAAGCAGCAATAAGAATCTTTAGTCAAAATGAATCGGGCCGCAGTCTTTCGGACATTTGACTGCGCTTAAGCGAGAAAAAGGCGTCCGCTTTTCTAAAAGGAAAAGCGGACGCCTTTGCTGTATCCAAGAAACAGGCTGTTCCCAGTTGAACTGGGAGTCAATAAAAATACTTTTTTCGATTTGCAGAGGTATTTATTCCGTTTAAAAATCGAAGTCTTCCTGTTTATACTGAGGCAACGGCTTATTTCCCTTGGGAATCCGTTTTAAAGGCGCATAGATAAACTTCCGGCAGGAAAAATAGGGAGCTACAATTCCGTGCCGCTCACAGAGCACCATTTGCCCGTCCTTTGTCATACGGCCGTTTTCACAGTACTCGCAGGCCGGTTCAATATGATTTCCAAAGAGTTTTTTCTTAGCCATAATTCCTCCAAAAGCTGCTGTTTCAGGGAGTTTTCTTTTTCATCATAACAGATTTTTTACCGTTTAACAAGAGCAGGAGACAGAGCAGCAACAAAAAAAACGAAGCGGCGATCCCGGAGGTTCCTGTCTGGTACTGGATACCGCCGCCACCTGCAAAAGTCTGGACGGCGCTGGGAAACAGCTGGAGGAAAACAGCAGTTACACCCATGCTGATCGCTGTATACAAAAGCCGTGTCATCAAAAACATCCCCATTTTTACACCGGTGCCGGATAAAATCGCTTTTACCTGCAAATGCACGCAGATCCCGCCAAAAGCGGTAAGGCCGCTGGCTAATAAAACTGCTGCTCCCGCCGGAGAAGAGGGAAGGGACAGGCAGCCGTTTGTCACCTCCAGCACGCCGAAGATAAGAGAGCTTAACAGCTTCGGCATGACCCACCTTCCGCACTGGCGGCTGATCCATTCTACTGCTCCGGCTTGGACAAGCAGGGTGTTGACCGCAGAAAACAGCAATACAAAACAGCAGATGACGCCCATTGACCTGGCGGCAGACTGCACACCGTCAACGATCCCGGCGGCAAAATTCTGTTTAGGGATGGCGTCCGGTGCGCCGCCGGATGCTTTCCGCTTAAACCGGCGCATAATCTGAGCTACCGCAAATGAGGCTGTCAGGTGGGATAGATAGATCAAAAATCCCATTTTCACGCTGTGAAAAATCGGTACGCCCACTGCTCCCACAACAAAGGCCGGGCCGCTGTTGACGCAAAAGCAGAGCATCCGGCGGCCCTCCTCAGGGGACATGCCGCCGCGCCGCACCTCGTCGGCAATCAGCTTGGCACCCACCGGATAGCCGCCGACCATGCTTAAAATCAAAATAGGCACATGGCTTTTTTCCACGCCGTAGAGCTTTGAAAACAGCGGAGAAACGGGCTTAAAGATCCAATCGGACAGCTTTGTGCGCATGATGATCCCGGACAGGGCGATAAAGCAAAACAGGGAGGGGATGACGGTGTTCAGGCAGATTTTGATGCCCTGTGCGATTCCCTGGGACACCTCTTTGGAGAAGATCAGCAGCAATACCACCGCTGCAACTGTAGCGAAAGAGGCCAACACCGCGCCGATACGTTTGGTAAAGGTCCTTAGGCTGGCACAAAAGACTTTCATTGGTTTTTCCGCCTTTCTTTAGCACCGTTACAGAGAATTTAGTTAAGTAAGTATATGAAAAATATCCCGCTAATATATTATATTGTGCGTAAAAACGCCAAACGTTCCCAAAGCGGAACCAGGGAAAGGCGGTGATTGCCGTGAGAAACAGAAAGTCAGAGGAGAATAACGGCAAAAAGGGGTTAAAGTCCGTGGTGAGCAAAACCTTTGACATCCCCATCGAAACTTTTTCCAACGTCACCCAATTAACGGTGCTGTCCAATAAAGAGGCCGTGCTGGAAGGGTGCAAAGGCATCCTGGAGTATGATGACACCGTTATTCGCGTAAGCGGCCGCAAAATGGAAATCAAATTTACCGGCGAAGGGCTTACGCTAAACTGCTTAACGTCGGAAAATATCGTGATTTCCGGGAAGATATGGTCGGTGGAATTTATCGCGTAATGTCGGGGGGCCGATGAACCATGATTATGATTAAACTGCTTCGCAGCTTCCGGGGAACAGTTCGCTTTTCCGCCACTGGAGGCGCCGTAGAGCGACTGATAAATTTAACCGCTCAAAACAAACTGAATCTATGGGATTTTAGAAAAACCGCGCCCGGCGTTTTTGAAGGCTATACCATAGCGAAGGAATACAAAAGCCTTGCCCGCCTGGCGCGCAAGGCCGGGGTAAAAACCAGGGTCAGAAAACGTTTCGGAATCCCATTTATCATCCATAAATACCGCCGGCGCTTGGGGGTGTTTATCGGCCTAGCCGCCGTGCTTTTATTTATCCTGGTGATGCAGAATTTTATCTGGAGCATCGAGGTGTCGGGAAATCAAACCATCAGCAGCGAAAGCATTCTCGCCACCATGGAGGAACTAGGCATCCACAAAGGCGCTTTCACCCCTTCCCTTGATTTTAAATCCATTGAGCTGGCGGCCCGGGCGCGTATTAAGGGGGTCTCCTGGGTGGCGGTCAACCAAACCGGCAGCAAGGTGTGGATCGAGGTTCAGGAAAGTGTGAAGGCACCCGAAATTATCCCGGACGCCCCCTGCAACATCGTCGCCTCCAAAGCGGGGCAGATTGTGGAATTGCAGGTTTTTTCCGGTCAGGCGGTGGTCTCCAAAGGGGAAGCGGTGGACAAGGGAGATCTGATCGTCAGCGGCGTGATCGAGGATCCGGCGGGGAATACCACTATGCGCCGGGCCTCTGCTAAAGTTACGGCGGTAACTCAGTTTGAAAAGATTATCACCGTGCCGCTTTCCACCCAGCAAAAGACCTATACCGGAGAAACCAAAAACCGCTATATCCTGGACTTTTTCGGCCTCAAGCTCCCTTTATATCTGGCAACAAAACAGGATGGGGAATACGATCTTTCTTCTTCCTATCAAAAGCTTACTCTGTTCGGGGCCCAGCTTCCCTTTGGGCTGTATACCAACGAATACAAATTTTTTGAAACACAAACCACCGAATACACCGAACAACAGGCTTCTGAACAGGCGCAACAGCTTTTAAAGGAATATGAGGATTCCGACCTAAAAGAAGCCGAAATTCTGGATAAGCAAACCAGTCAGGAGGTAAAAGACGGAGAATTTCGGCTGACGGTCCGATACACCTGCCGGGAGGAAATTGGGAAAGTTCAAGAAATTTATACAAATGAATCAGAAAATTGAAAAAGTTGATTGCAAACCCTATTTTTTGTGTTATAATAAAAAATAAGAAGACTTTCACAGTTTTTTAAATTTTTTTTGTGCAATTAATTTATTTTTTGCGCTAAAATAAAGGATGTCAGATCAGAAAGGAAAGCGTTGGATTACTGAATGATAGAATCTGTTGTCAACATCGACCGAATGGAGGATGCTGTCGCCCTTTTTGGGAGCTTTGATGAAAACATAAAGCTGCTGCAAAACGAATATGACGTCAGTATCGTCAGCCGCGGCAGCGACATCAAAATCAGCGGGGAACCGGAAAACGTCGCGCTCGCTTCCCGGGCTATTGACGGCCTGCTCACCATGATCGGGAAAGGGGAAACCTTAAACGAGCAAAATGTCCGGTATGTTATGTCGCTGGTGCGGGAAGGCGGGGAGGAAAAGCTTACTTCCCTGTGGGGGGACTGTATTACCATTACCTCTAAGGGAAAGCCGGTAAAACCCAAAACGCTCGGGCAGAAAAATTACACCGAGGCCATCCGGGACAATACCATTGTACTGGGCATCGGCCCGGCGGGAACCGGTAAAACCTATCTGGCGGTAGCAATGGCCGTCAAGGCCTTCCGGGCTCACGAGGTCAACCGGATTATCCTGACCCGTCCCGCCGTAGAGGCAGGGGAAAAGCTTGGCTTTTTGCCGGGCGACCTGCAAAACAAGGTGGATCCTTATCTGCGGCCGCTGTATGACGCGCTGTTTGATATGCTTGGAGCGGAAAACTTCCAAAAATATCAGGAGCGCGGCAATATCGAGGTGGCGCCGTTAGCGTATATGCGGGGACGCACGCTGGACGATTCCTTTATTATCCTAGACGAGGCGCAGAATACGACGCCGGAACAGATGAAGATGTTTTTGACGCGCCTTGGCTTTAATTCCAAGGCCGTCATCACGGGGGATATTACACAGATCGACCTGCCGGACGCCAGGCGCTCCGGCTTGGTGGAAGCTGCAAAGGTTTTGAAAAATGTAGAGGATATCCGTATTCTGCGTTTTTCAGAAAAGGATGTTGTAAGGCATAAGCTGGTTCAGGATATCATCCGGGCTTATGACAAATACTACGAGGAGGGCAAACGTAAGAACAGCCATGGACAAGATAAAAGTTTTAATAAGTAACAAGCAAACCGAAGTAAAAATCCCAACCGGCATTCGTCTGCTCATTCGCCGCTGCTGCCACGCGGTACTTGTCAGTGAAAACTTCATGGGCAGCGCGGAGGTAAGCGTCTCTTTTGTCAGCAATGCTGAAATCAAACGCTTAAACGCCCAGTATCGCAACAAGGACGCCGCAACGGATGTTCTCTCCTTCCCGCTGGGAGAAAACGGCGTGTACGACAAAAACGAGGAAACCGGCGCCTTTATGCTGGGCGACATTGTGATTTCCATGGAAAAGGCCGTGGAGCAAGCCAAAATGTTCGGCCATACCTTACAGCGGGAAGTAGCGTTTTTAACCGTCCATTCCATGTTTCACCTGCTGGGGTATGACCATGAAAACGGCGGCCTGGAAGCGGTGCAGATGCGCGAAAAAGAGGAATCCGTGCTGTTTAAGCTGGGACTGCCCCGGGGCGCCAGCTATGTGATGGAAGATGAAAATTGACAAACAGCAGATACGAAGTCTGGTAAAAAGCTTTGGTTATGCATTCCGCGGGTTGTGGATTTGTATCCGCAACGAGCGGAATATGCGCATCCATCTGGTAACGGCGGTTTTAGTGGTTTTGTTTTCCCTGGTATTCGGCCTGTCCCGGATGGAATATGCGATCCTGTTTTTTGCTCTGGGCTTCGTCATCACGGCGGAGATGGTTAATACGGCGATAGAAGCGCTGGTGGATTTGCAGTCCCCGGCCTACGACAATCTGGCGCGGATCGCCAAGGATGTGGCGGCGGGGGCGGTGCTTATCGCCGCAGGCATCGCTGTATTAGTGGGGATCGTGCTGTTTTTTAAGCCGGACAAACTGCTGGCCGCCATTATTAGCATTGTCACTTCGCCGCTGCTGCTTATTTTATTTGCGGTTCTCATTACCTTTGGAACCCTCTTTATTTTTAAGGGAATCGAGCTGTTTTCCCTTTCTAAAAGAAAAAAAGAAGATAAAGGCTGTTTTTAGATGCAGCAAAGCATGCGCATTTAAAAACAGCTCTTTTTGGGTTGCCCTTTTTGGAGTTGCCCACTTTTGCCCTCTTATGATGAACGGAAACGGAGATTTAATTTCATGGATACGAAAAGCGCTTTTGTGGCGATCATCGGAAAACCGAATGTAGGAAAATCCTCCTTGTTAAACGCCCTGCTGGGAGAAAAGGTGGCTATTGTCACCAATAAGCCCCAGACGACCCGCACCAGGATTACCGGCGTGCTAACCGAAGGGGCGATCCAGTACGTCTTTTCAGACACCCCCGGCTTTCATAAGCCCCGCACCAAGCTGAGCGAGCATATGGTAAAATCCGTGGCAGAGACGGTTTCGGATGTGGACGTAGTCGTCTTTGTGGCCGAGCCGGAAGGGGAGATCACCCCGGCGGAGCAGGAGCTGATCGATTCGGTGAAACAGCAAAGGCTCCCCTGCATCCTGGCCCTTAACAAGATCGATACATTGGAGGACAAGTCCCGGCTTCTTGCCAGCATTGCCCGGTGGCAAAAAGTATATCCTTTTGACGGGGTGGTACCGCTGTCGGCGCTGACCAACGAAGGGATTGCGGAGCTTAAAGAAGAATTGTCCCGCTATGCCCAGGAAAGCGTCCACTTTTTCCCGGACGACACCTTAACCGACCAGCCGGAGCGGGTGATCGTCGCTGAAATCATCCGGGAAAAGCTGCTGCTTTTGATGCGTCAGGAAATCCCTCACGGCACAGCTGTGGCCATTGACAAGATGCGCGAGCGGGAGGACAAGGCGATCATCGACATTGACGCGACGATCTTCTGTGAAAAAGCTTCTCACAAGGGGATGATTATCGGCAAAGGGGGCAGCATGCTCAAGCAGATCGCCTCCCAGGCCAGAGAGGACATCGAAAGCTTTTTGGACTGCAAAGTCAACCTGACCTGCTGGGTCAAGGTAAAAGAGGATTGGCGCAACAAAGAAACGCTCATTAAATCCTTTGGTCTTTCCTGATAAAGAATCTTTACGTCAAGAGAAGAATTTACCATAGGCTGTTTGCTCATAATATCCCCCTTTTCCGCGAACACTGACAAAGTGACGGTAGCACGAAAGGGAGGAAACGGCTATGGAAAAAATTTCACCGGAACAGCTTTGGCTGAAATTTGAACACAGCGGAAAAATTCAGGATTACTTAAATTATAAAACCGCCGCGAAAGATACAGTGGACACAGCCGGCGGGAACCAAACACTATCTACATCCAGCGAGGTGGCAGGGCCACATGGTCATCAAAACCCAGGGACTTATTCTTAAACAGCGAAATGTTGGGGAAAAAGATAAGTTTATCACGGTCTTATCCCGGGACAGAGGGGTAATCGAAGCGTCCGCCCGGGGCGTCAGAAGCGTTAAAAGCAAAATTTTAAGCGGAACCCAGCCTTTGTGCTTTTCTGATCTCACCTTATATGAGGGAAAATCCTCCTTTGTGGTCAACGACGCCCAGGTGTTGGAAAGCTTTTACAACATCCGGCTGGACATTGAAAAGACAGCTTTGGCAAGCTATTTCTGCGAACTATTGGGATTTATCGTGCCCTCGGAGGAGGAAGCAGAAGGATATCTTCGCCTGGCGCTGAACACTTTGTCCTATTTATGTACCGACAGCCGGTCCCCGCTGTTTTTAAAAACGGTGTTTGAATGGAAGCTGATGTGCCTGTCCGGTTTTGCCCCGGATGTAACCGGCTGCGACAGCTGCGGCGAATCCGACGGGGAGGAGTTTTACTTTTACCCTGCGGAAGGAGTGATCCGCTGCAGGGGATGCGCTGTTTCCGGGGAGCAGGTGCGTTTTGCACTGGTAAAACCTGTTTTGGCGGCGCTTCGGTTTATGACCCAAGCGGACTTAAAGCGCCTTTTTCAGTTTAAGCTGGAGGAAAAAGCGCTTGCTTATTTAAACACGATTACCGAATATTATACGTTATATCACTGCGGAAGAGGGTTCCATTCCCTGGATTTTTACAAAAATCTGCCTCGTGCTCCACAGTGATATGAAAAGGATATCCACTTTACAGAAAGAGAGACTTATAATATGGAACGTCTACATAAAGATCATAAGACGCTGGAGCTGGATAAGATCTTGGCAAAATTAGCCCAATATACCTGTTGTGAAGAGGCGGCCGAGTTAGCGCAGAATCTCGTCCCTTCTAACGATTTTGGGGCGGTGGAGCGGGAGCTTAATAAGGCAAACGACGCTTTTTCCCTTGCTTCCCGGTTTGGCACGCCCAGTTTCCTGCGCCTTACAAATCCCAAGGGCTCTGTGAAACGGTGTTCTGCGGGAGGGGTGCTCACCCCCAGGGAGCTTTTAAATATTGCGACAGTCCTCCGCCAGGTCCGCATCTTGGACGATTGGCATTCCCAGTGCGAAACGGTGGAAAGCTCTCTGGATGATTTGTTCGGCATTCTTTATCCCTGCCGTAGCTTGGAAAAAGCGATCACCTCCGCCATTATCGACGAAAATGAAATCGACGACAACGCCAGCCCGGAGCTTTCCTCTATCCGCCGGAAGATCAAAAACACCGGACTAAAGGTTCGGGAACAGCTGGACAAAATGATCCGCTCGGCGACCTATCAGAAATATTTGCAGGATCCCATCGTCACCCAGCGGGACGGGCGGTTTGTGGTGCCGGTAAAAGCGGAGCACAAGGGGGATGTCCCCGGTATGGTGCACGACACTTCCGCCAGCGGTGCGACGCTGTTTATCGAACCGGCCGCGGTGGTGGAAGCAAACAACGAGATCCGTGTGCTCCAGGTGAAGGAACAGCAGGAGATCGAACGGATTTTGGCGGAACTTTCCGCGTTATGCGCCCAGGACGGGGACTATATCCAAAATGGGTTTGATACGGCGATCCAGTTAAACCTCTATTTTGCCAAAGCAAACCTGGCCGCTTCTATGAACGCCATGGCGCCCAAACTCTCCCGAAATGGGGAGATCGTTTTGCGCAAGGCGCGGCATCCGCTGATTGATCCCAAAAAGGTCGTTCCCATCGATGTGAGTTTGGGCGAGGACTATACGAGCTTAATTATCACCGGCCCTAACACCGGCGGCAAAACCGTTACCTTAAAAACCCTGGGGCTTTTAACGCTGATGACCATGTGCGGCCTTTTGATTCCGGTGTCGGACAACAGCGTCATCTCGATCTTCGATAAGGTTTTGGTGGATATCGGCGACGAGCAGAGCATCGAGCAAAGCCTTTCCACCTTTTCCGCCCATATGACCAATATCGTCTCCATTTTGGAGGAAGCAAACGCCGATTCTTTAATTTTGATCGACGAACTGGGCTCCGGTACCGACCCGGTGGAGGGGGCGGCGCTGGCCATTGCTATCCTGGAAAAGCTGCGGGAAAAAGGCTGCCGGATTGCTGCAACCACCCACTATGCCGAGCTTAAAATGTACGCGTTGGAGACCGATGGGGTGGAAAACGCCTGCTGTGAATTTGACGTGAGCACCCTGCGCCCCACCTACCGTCTGTTAATCGGCGTTCCGGGAAAGTCCAACGCCTTTGCCATCTCCCAAAAGCTGGGGCTTTCTCAAGAGATTTTAGACAACGCCCAGCAGTATGTCTCCGGGGAGAACAAACGGTTTGAAAACGTGGTGGACAATCTGGAAAAAGCGCGCCGGGAGTATGAGCAAAAAACCCAGGAAACCGAGTTTTTAAACCGCTCGGTCTCCCAGCAGCGCCGGGAGCTGGAACAAAAGCGCAAGGAGTTGGAAGCCCAGAAGGAGCAGGAGCTGGAGCGTGCCCGCCAGAAGGCCGGCCAGATTGTGGACAGCGTCCGGGCTGAGTCGGAAGCGCTGATGGAGGAACTCAACCGTATCCGAAAAGCCAAGGACAAAGCGGAGTTCTCCGAGATGGCGGCCAAGGCGAAATCCCAGCTTAAAGGCAATCTTTCCCGGCTGTACGACAAGGCAAACCCCGTCAGCGGCAAAAAGCGGGAAGAGGGCTATCGCCTGCCCAGAGAGCTTAAAAAGGGCGACACCGTGCTTATTTTTGATATCGACAAAGAAGGGGTTGTTTTGCAGCCGGCGGACAAATCCGGCAATGTGCTGGTGCAGGCGGGAATTATGAAAACCCGCGTCCCTGTCCATAACCTTCGCTTAATCGAGCGCAAGCAGGATAATATCCAGCTGTCAGGGAAAACCATCAAGACAATCCAAAGCAAGAGCCGCCGGGAGGTTAAAACCGAAATCGACTTGCGGGGCGAGACGGTGGAAGAAGCGCTGATGGATTTGGACAGCTTTATCGACAACGCGGTGCTAACCGGCGTAACCCAGATCAGCATTATTCACGGCAAGGGGACAGGTGCGCTGCGCGCCGCCGTCCATCAGGATCTAAAGCGTCATAAAAACATTCGCACCTACCGTCTGGGAACCTTTGGCGAGGGTGAAGACGGCGTAACCATCGCCGAGTTAAAATAGTCCTATGAGGTGACGGCAACGTGTTTCGGGAGATGCGGCGAAAAAAGCAGGCTTTGCCAAAAGAACAAATCGACATTATTTTAACAAAAGGGACCTCCGGCGTATTGGCCTTGTCCGGTGACGACGGCTATCCTTACGCGGTTCCGCTGAGCTATGTATACGACGGCGATGCTTTGTATTTCCATTCTGCCCAAAGCGGCCACAAGCTGGACGCCATTAAGCGGAACGAAAAAGCCTCCTTCTGTGTGATCGCCCGGGACGATATTGTGCCGGAGGAATACACCACCTACTTTAAAAGCGTCATTGCGTTCGGGACAGTTCATGTCCTTGAAGATGACCGGGAAAAGCGGGAGGCCATCGAAAAGCTGGCGCTAAAATACGCGCCAAAGGACAGCGCCTTAAATCGGGAAAAAGCGATCCAACGGGACTTAAAGCCGCTGTGCATGCTGAAAATGACCATCCAGCATATGAGCGGAAAACAGGCAGTTGAACTGATAAACAAGTAAAAATATCCGGCAGGTTTTCTGTAGACGAAAAGGCCTGCCGGATATTTTTAATAAAGGCTTTATCAGACAAATAGTCGTATTTTATGATGGAGTTTTCAGATAATAACAGTGCTAGAGTTTTCAATGTAAAGGGGATATTTACTATGAGAAAGGCTGTATTGTATATCGCAATGAGCATAGACGGATATATTGCCGATGGGAACGGCGGTGTTGGCTGGCTCAACGGACAGGACGCCACGGTACAAACAGAAGACACATATTCGGAATTCGCCAAGGGTATTGATACGGTTGTGATGGGGTGGACAACATTTCATCAAATAGTAACTGAACTTTCTCCCTCCCAATGGATTTATGATGATCTTACTAGTTACATTATTACACACCGCCAAGAGGCATCCACAGAAAAAATAATATTTGTTCATGATTCTCCGGCGGAATTAATAAAAAGATTAAAGGAACAAAACGGTAAAGACATTTGGATATGCGGCGGAGCCAATATTGTGCAGCAACTGCTCCAAGTAAACCTCATTGATATATTTTACATCTCTATTATTCCCACTTTAGTGGGAAAGGGGATTCGTTTGTTTGAAACGCTTCAAGAGGAGATGAAACTCAAATTGATAAAAACTAAAAGCTACAATGGAATTGTAGAAGTCATTTATGAAAAACGTTAAACAAATCTTTTGAAGAAAAATGGGAAACACTTTAACGGAGTCATATAACCTTAATCTTTCCGTCCATTGCTGGGTACTTTTATGAATTTATCGCTGTTATAACCTGCCATAGATAGGATTGCCCGCCGGAAGTAAAACCTGAATTTTTAAGATTCCTTGTTCCGGGCAAAAGGCGTGGATCTCCCCCTTGTGGAATTCGGTAATCGCCTTGGCAATAGAAAGTCCCAGCCCATGCCCGCCTGTTTGGGAATTACGGGAGGCGTCCGCCCGATAAAACCGTTCAAATAGATCGTCCAGCCGTTGCGGCAGTGGAGAATCCGTGGTATTCTCCACCGTCAAGCAGACGGCTTTTTTTTGTTTCTGTAAAGATAAGTGGATCCTGCCCTGATTGCCGGAGTATTTTAACGCGTTGTCCAGCAAAATGGAAATTAACTGTCTTAAAGCCTTTTGGTCTCCCAGCAAAGAGATTAAAGGCTTTATGTCCGCTGTAAAGGTTTTATTCTGCGCTTTGGCAAGAGCCTGAAAAGACTGGGCTGTTTCACTGACAAGGTCGGAAAAAGGGAATTCGATGATGGTAAGGGGCGGCTTGTCCTCCTCCATTTTGGAAAGGAGGATTAAATCATTTGTTAAAGAGGCCAGCCGCCTTGTTTGAGACTGAATATCCCGAAGCCATTCGTTTTCTCCAAGCTCCATTTCCAAAACCTCCGCATCAGCGTCTATGATAGTGATGGGGGTTTTTATTTCATGACCAGCGTCGGTGATAAACTGTTTTTGCTTTTCATAGCTTTCCAAAACGGGCCGGACGATACGTTTGGAAAGCAAAAGGATCAGCCCGAATACCGCTAAAAGCCCCAAAAGGGAGATGATGCCGCTGGCAAACAGAAAAGACCGGAAGGTGGACAGATCCCTGCCGCAGTCCAAAAAGATGATCTGCACCTGATCGCCTTTGTCATGCCGGACATACCGGTAATTTTCCATAAAGCCCCGCTCTCTTCCACTTAAAAAAACGCTTTGCGCAAATTCCGCAGCGGTGTTGGTATTAACGGCGGCAATTTTGCCCGTGTCCACCGAGACAACATTGCCGGAATCTGAAAGCACCACCGAAAAATAGCGGGATTCATAGGGAAGCTCAGGAGACATCGGTTTTTGTCCGCGCTCCTCCGGAACATGAAAGGATTCCCGCTTGGGAAAGGTTCCGTCGTTATCTTTCAGGATAGACAGCGTATTGTCGGCATCCGTCAGGATTTCGCGGTAATTGAGGATGTTGACTGTCCCCATAATAATGAGCAGCACCAAAAACAAGGAGAGCATGGACGCTGCAATCAGTTTAATACGGAGTTTTTTAATCATGCGGTTTCCTCCAGGAAATATCCGGTGTTTCTGGCGGCTTTAATCTGGATGTTGGCGCCTAGCGCTTCCAGCTTTTTTCGCAGATAGGAGATATATACCCACACCACATTGATTTCCGTTTCGCTGTCATAGCCCCAGATGCGCTCCAAAAACTGCTCGGAGGAGATCAGGTTTTGAGGATTGCGCATTAAAAGCTCCATCATCTGATATTCCTTGTTGGCCAAGCGAAAGCTGCCGGTAGGCGAAGAAAGCTCAAAACTCGCGCTGTCTAACGTGATGTTTCCCACATGCAGCCGGGCATCCGGATGAACGGCCTGGTTCCGGGTCATGGCGCGGATGCGCGCCAGCAGCTCTTTCGCGGCAAAGGGCTTTGTCAGATAATCATTGGCTCCGCTGTCCAGGCCGAGAACTTTATCATCCACCTCGGATTTGGCGGTCAAAAGCAGGATGGGGATCCGGTTTCCTTTTTCCCGTATGGCTTTCAGCACCGAGATGCCGTCTAATTTCGGCATCATAATATCTAAAATAGCGCCGTCGTAATGGCCGTTTTCCAAATAGGCGAGAGCCTCTTCTCCGTCGAACACTGTATCCACGGAGTAATTGTTTTTCTCCAAAATCGTCCGCACCGCTTTGGATAAGGATTTTTCGTCCTCTGCAAATAACAGCCGCATTGATTGCCTGCCTCCTTATCTGGCGTTTTTTATAAGCACAGCTTTATTCCTTCTTTATTAGGATAAGACCGTTACATTAACTGAAGCTTAAATAAGCTGCCAAGTAAGAAAATCAACGTTAAAGGGCTGTTTTTATTGTATCACTGCAAAAAGGAAAAAACATCTGCTTTTTATGACAATTTTATCTTCCCAGAAAAGAGCTGGGGACATAAAAAGTTCACAGATGATTTTAAGTTGAGTTAGGGTTTCGTTTCTACAATAAAAACAGAAGGAGCTGATCCTGCATGAGCTATCAAATGACTTTCCAGCGGTATGAGCTGAAATACCTGCTGACCCGAAATCAGAAAATAGCCGTTATGTCGGCGATGAAACCCTATATGTCCTTGGATCAATATGGGCGCACGACGATCCGCAACATCTATTTTGATACGGATACCTTCCGCTTGATCCGCCGTTCCATCGAACGCCCATCCTATAAAGAAAAACTGCGCCTGCGCAGCTATCAAAGCGCGTCTGCGGAGGATCCGGTCTTTGTGGAGCTGAAGAAAAAATACAAGTCGATCGTATACAAACGAAGGCTGATCCTCCCTCAGAAACAGGCGATGGACTGCTTGTGCAGCGGCGCACCTCTTCCAGTGCGTTCCCAGATCGCCAAGGAGATCAACTATTTTTGTTCTTATTATCAAACCCTGAAACCAGCGGTGTTCCTCTCTTATGAAAGAGAGGCCTATTACGCCCGGGACGGCGGGGATTTTCGGGTGACCTTTGACGAAAACATCCTTTCCCGGCGGGAGGGCTTTTCCTTTGCTGAGGGGATTTACGGCACGCCGCTGTTAGACAGGGACACATCCCTGATGGAGATCAAGACCTCCGGCGGCATTCCCCTTTGGATGGTTCGCTGCCTGACAGAAAACCGGATTTTCAAGACATCCTTTTCAAAGTACGGCGCAGCTTACGCAAAAACAATTTTATCCGATTGGCGAGGAGGAGTTTTGCATGCTTGACAATTTGTTTCGCGGCCTGTTTGACACTGATATGACCAGCGTAATTTCGGTGCCGGATTTTTTATTGTGCTTAGGATGTTCCCTTTTAATCGGCCTTTTGTTTGCCGTCATGTACATGTACCGGACCCGTTACACCAAAAGCTTTGTGGTGACCTTAGCGCTGCTGCCCGCGGTAGTGTGCGTAGTCATCATGATGGTCAACGGCAACGTGGGAACCGGCGTAGCCGTGGCGGGCGCTTTCAGCCTGGTGCGGTTCCGCTCGGTCCCGGGGACGGCAAAAGAGATCGGGATTTTGTTTTTGGCCATGGGCGCGGGCCTGATCGCCGGTATGGGCTATCTGGGATATGCTTTCCTGTTTGCGGTGATCCTCAGCGCCGCCAATATGCTCTACAACCACTTTGATTTTGGCTCCAGAAAAAAGGCAAGCCTTTATAAAACCCTGCACATCACCATACCGGAGGATCTGGACTACACCGGCGTTTTTGAGGAGCTGTTAAAGGAATACGCCTCCTCCTGGGAGCTGGTGCAGGTAAAAACCACCAACATGGGCAGCCTGTTCCGGCTCACCTATAATTTAACCCTACGCAGCGCAGGCTGCGAAAAGGAGCTGATCGATAAGCTCCGCTGCCGCAACGGCAATCTGGAAATCACCGTTTCCCGGCAGGAAACAAACGTCTATGAGCTGTAAAGGAGGAAGGCTTTATGAGACGATTTGCTCGATTAAAAGGCACGGCAGTTTTGCTGGCGCTGTTGATGCTGTCCGGGTGCAGCGCAGGGACAGCAGTCGGCTCTTCAGATATCGCTTCTTCCGGCGGCAGCGCCGCCGCAGCCTCGGAGGACGCCGGGAACAGCACGACTGGTAATGATACAAACAATGGGACAAATAACGCCGAGGAGCTGTCTGTAGATACTTCCGGCATGTTTACCGACCGGGATTATGAAATCGGTTATGATGAAAGCGAAAGCGCTTTTATTACGTTTAACGGTACCAGTGCTCAGTGCGATTCAGATGCGGTATCCATTTCCGGCAGCACTGTCACGATCCGCGACGAGGGAACCTATATTGTATCCGGTACCCTGGAAAACGGCATGGTGATAGTCGAGGCGGAGGACACCGATAAGCTCCAAATCGTATTAAGCGGCGTGTCTATTTCCAATGATACGTCGGCCGCGCTGTATATCAAAGAGGCGGATAAAGTTTTTGTCACCACTGCCTCGGGTACCCAAAATACCCTCTCCAACGGAGGGGAATATGCGGCCATTGACGACAACAACATCGACGGGGTGATCTTCTCCAAGGCTGACCTGACCTTAAACGGCGCTGGGACATTGACGATTAATGCGGCGGCGGGACATGGCATCGTTTCCAAGGACGATCTGGTTGTTACAAGCGGAAGCTATGCTATTACGGCGGCCTCTCACGGCCTTTCCGGCAAGGACAGCATCCGGATCGCCAACGGGGATTTTTCCATTGACTCCGGCAAAGACGGGATGCAGGCGGAGAACGCCGATGACTCCTCTTTGGGATTTCTCTATATCGCGGACGGCACCTTTACGATCACGGCGGACGGCGACGGCCTGAGCGCGGGGAACTATCTGCAAATCGAAAGCGGGGAATATACTCTGACAGCTGGCGGCGGCGCCAGTAAAGGCAGCCAGGGGGACAGCTTCTGGAGCTCTTACTCGGCCGCCGATGACAGCGCCAGCATGAAAGGAATCAAAGCGGCCGGAAATCTAACTGTAAATGGAGGCACCTTTACCATTGATTCGGCGGACGACGCCCTGCATTCCAACGCCGATCTTTTGGTGAACGGGGGAGATTTCCAGATCGCCAGCGGGGATGACGGGATCCATGCGGATACAGGCGTTACCATTTCTTCCGGTACGATCACCATTTCGGAAAGCTATGAGGGCATTGAGGGGCAGACCATCGACATCACCGGCGGCAGCATTGACCTAACAGCCAGCGATGACGGGCTAAACGCCGCCGGCGGCAACGACCAAAGCGGCTTTGAAGGCCCTGGCGCCGGTTTTCGCGGGCGGGACAGCTTTTCATCGGATTCCAGCGCTTATATTCACATCGCGGGCGGGGCCCTGGTGATCGACGCTTCCGGCGACGGCGTTGACTCCAACGGCAGCTTGACAGTGTCCGGCGGGGAGACCTATGTTTCCGGGCCTGACAATGGCGGCAACGGCGCGCTGGATTACGCTTCGGACGCGACGATTTCCGGCGGTATTTTTGTCGCGGCGGGCGCCTCCCAGATGGCGCAGAATTTCGGTTCTTCCTCCACTCAGGGCGCCATGATGGTCACCGTCAGCTCCCAGCAGGCGGGCAGCACGGTGACCCTTACGGACAGCAGCGGAGAGACGTTACTCTCCTGGACGGCGGCAAAGGCCTACAGCTCGGTGGTCATCAGCTGTCCGGAGATTACCCAGGGCGCCACCTATATGCTGACAGCCGGTTCCTCACAGACCGAGGTGACTATGAATAGCCTTGTTTACAGCTCCTCCTCCGGGATGGGCGGCGGTGGCTGGGGCGGCAGAAGATAGGTGGGTAGAAAGGCGCTGTGAAAGGAGGCGCTTAGATGAAAAAGCAGATTGCCCTGATCCCGGCCTATGAACCGGATCAAATGCTGCCCGCCTTGCTCTGCGAGATCCGGGCAGCCGGCTTTGAAGCCGTTTTAGTAGACGACGGAAGCGGGAGCGCCTATGCCGGGATCTTCCGGGAATGCGCCGGTTATGCCGCCGTTTTGACGCATACCGAAAATAAAGGAAAGGGAAGAGCGTTAAAGACAGGGCTGGAATATATAAACAGGCATTTTGACGGAGGCTATACCGTTGTCACCCTGGACGCCGACGGACAGCACAGGGTCGCCGACGCGCAGAAGGTCTGCGAGACCGCCCGGGAGCATCCGGATTCCCTGATTCTCGGGAGCCGTAAGCTCAATAAGCGTACCCCGGCGCGAAGCAAGTTCGGGAACATGATAACTCGCTTGGTTTACCGGCTTTCCACCGGGCTGCGGGTTAAGGACACCCAAACCGGACTGCGGGCGTTTGACAGCCGGCTTGTTCCCACCTTTTTGGAGATATCCGGCGAGCGGTATGAATACGAAATGAACGTTCTGCTGGAATGCGCCCGCCGGAAAATCCCCATCCTGGAAACAGAGATCGAAACGATTTACTATAACAACAACGCGGCCTCTCATTTTGACACCCTGCGGGATTCCTGCCGGGTGTACCGGGAGATCCTGAAATTTTCCGCTTCTTCCTTTGCCGGTTTTTTAGTGGACTACGGCCTCTACAGCCTGTTTTCGTTTCTGACGGCCTCTTGGGGCAGTGCGGGCCTGTGGGTTTCCAACATTGCTGCCCGGGTGGTCAGCGCCAGCGTCAACTATCTCATTAACCGCAAGCTGGTGTTTAAAAGCAAGAAGAACGCGGCCAAATCCGCCCTGCAATACTTTTTGCTGGCTGCAGCCATTTTAGCAGGGAACACCCTTATGCTCAACTTTCTTGCCGGGAATCTGGGGATCAACCGGTTTGCTGCCAAAATCTGCACCGAGATTTTGTTTTTCCTGGTCAGCTGGCTCATACAGCGCTTTTTGATCTTTCGCGGCAAGGATAGGGACAAAAGCCTGCAGGACGCGTTACCATCCGATGATGGGCAGAAAAGGTGATGCATTTGTTTAAGAAAAAATATTGGTGGGCGGTGTTGTACGCCGTCCTGCTCACGGGATTTACCGTTTATATTGCCCTTGACACTTTTGTGATCGCCCGGGTGTATACGGTTGTCCCTTCGGCGTCCAGCCAGGCGGAAGAGCAAAAGGAAAGCCTAAGCGCCGATGCCGGGGAATCCTCCGATACCAGCTCTTCTTCGTCCGCCGCATCTTCGTCCTCTTCTGCCGATACAACCTCCGCCGCCGTTTCGGAGAACTCCTACAGCGACGGCAATGTCCGCATTTTACTGACAGAATACCGGGAATACGATACCACTATTTATGTAGCGGATGTAACGGTGTCCTCGCCGGACTATCTGAAAACAGCTTTTGCTCAAAACGCCTACGGCCGCAACGTGACCCAGAAGACCTCCGAAATAGCGCAGGCAAACGGCGCGGTCTTAGCCATCAATGGCGATTATTACGGCTCCCAGGAAAGCGGGTATGTCATACGAAACGGCGTTCTCTACCGGGATACGGCCGCATCCGGCCAGGAGGATCTGGTGATTTATGCGGACGGCTCGATGGCGGTCGTTTCGGAAGACCAGACAACGGCCCAGCAGCTTTTGGAAGACGGAGCGGTGCAGGTGTTCTCCTTTGGCCCGGCGCTGGTGACGGAAGGGGCGGTTGCCGTGTCGGAAGGGGAAGAGGTGGGCAAGGCCATGGCCAGCAACCCCCGCACCGCCATCGGAATCGTGGACAGCCTCCATTACCTGTTCGTCGTATCGGACGGGCGGACGGAGGAAAGCGAGGGGCTAAGCCTTTCTGAGCTGGCGGAATTTTTACAGAGCCTTGGCGCACAAACTGCCTATAATCTGGACGGAGGAGGTTCCTCCACCATGTATTTTAACGGCGAGGTCATCAATCAGCCCACCACCAACGGGCGCACCATCCGGGAAAGGAGCGTGAGCGATATTGTATACATCGGCACCTGACTCTCCGGGACGCCGTATGGCCAAAACGGGGTTTGCCTACCTGCTGGCAGCGTTGTTCTGCGCGCTGTTCGGCTTTGTATACGAACGGTTCAGCCACGAAGTCTATTCCGGCTTTATGATCTATGCGTTTGTGTTCCCCCTGGCCGGAGGCGTGCTGCCGTTTTATGGAATGGCTCTCTTTTGCCCACGCCGGCTGCTGGGGAGGGTATCTGTAAACCTCTATAATGCGGGGATCGCTGCGCTGACAGTAGGGAGTATTTTTCAAGGCGTGCTGGAGATATATGGAACCACCAACAGCTTAATCTGCGTTTACTGGGTAGTGGGAACAGGGTTTGTTCTCGCCGGGATTATCCTTTATCTGTTTCGCTGCTTTTTTAGGAAATCCCACTGAAAAAGGGGAGACCTCTTTAAGTATCGGAATCATTTCATACACAAAAACGGCTTTCACCCGCTATGGGCGAAAGCCGTTTTTAATTTTTAATAAAGTCTGTTATTGATTCACCGTTTCGGTTTTCCGGCGGTAAAGCTTGCCGGTTTTGCGGGGCGCTGGCTCATTAGGAAAGTTTTGAATGCTTTTTTGATAAACTGCCAGCAGATTCTTGGCCAGGGTTTCAGAGCCTTTCAGCTTTACCGAATTGCGGACAGACTCCCGCAGGGCCTTCATTTGATCTTCCGGCATGTTTTTAACCATTAAAAGCTTGTCGTGAAGGTTTTGGGCATCGGTAAACACAAAGCCATTGACACCTTCTACCACCTGGTCTTTGTTAAGCTCGTCGTACAACTGCAAAACGGGAAGGCCCATCGCCATTCCCTCCAGCATGGAAATGGAGTTTGTGTCCGAAAGGGAGGCGGTGACATAACAATCGCTGGCGGCATAATAAGGAGGGAGTTCCTCATGCATAACCTTGCCGGTAAAGATGACGTTATCCTCAATGTGCAGTGTTTTGGCCTGTTCTATTAACTCATCCTTAACAGGACCTTCTCCAATAATAATGAGTTTCATCTTATCCTGAGGAGAATAGGTCTCCGCCCAGTAGTTTAACAGCACATCCACGCTTTTTTCTTTTCCCAGCCGGCCGCAGAAGCACACCAGCATTTCATCTTCGGCAATATGATACCGGTCGCGGAATTCTTTAATTTTTTCAGGTGAAACCCGTTTAGGATCAAAAACATCCAGTTCTACCGGATTGGGAATGACATTCACATCTTTGTTAATGCCGCATTCTCGGAAATATTCTTCCACTTTTTTGGAAGGGCCGGTAAGAGCTGCGGACCGATTAGCTAGGTAATGGGCATAACGGTGGGATATCCGCCGCATCAGCGGGATAAATGGCCGGGGAGCCACATAATAGAGGTAGTCATCATACATGGTGTGTAAGGTGTACACCAGCGGCTTATTCAGTTTTTTAGCGGCGGCCATTCCAGAAAAGCCAATACCAAACTCCTGGTGGATATGCAAAATGTCCGGATTAAATTCCCGCAGCAGGCGGAGACGGTTTTTGCTCACCGGAGAAGCGATGCCGTAGCCGTAAAATTTTTTGGAATATTTGGCGGGGCAGTGCAAAACGCCGTCTTTGATATAATGATGCTTAGCGTCAATATCCGCTGTTACGATCAGAACTTCATTTCCCAGCTTTTCCAGCCCGTCTTTCAGCGCCTTTACATGGGTGACGACGCCGTTAAGATAGGGGAGATAGGTTTCGGCAAAAATAGCGATCTTCATGAAAATCCTCTCCTGACTGTCAAATTCCCGCCGCAGCCGGGAACGGTGTGTTGTATAAAAAAACAAACCATATCTATAAATTATAATACTATAAATTATACCATATTTGAGCTTAAAGAAAAGGTCGATTTCTAAATTGTCATAAAAACGTAATACCCCTTTATGTTCATTAAGGGATAAAAGTCAGCCTTGCAACTTTGGCAGCTGAATATCTCATTTTATCGTTTAATAGCTGATCCCGTTAAAAACAAAGGGACAATTTCTTTACAATGCTTGTTGAAACAAAGACTAAAAACGTGTATAATAAAACTATATTATATGACGAGCAAACGGGGGCGCTGCCGCCAAACGGCTTTGAGGAGGTTTTTTCATGCCGGGAAAATACGAGGTCAGTTTAAGCAAGCTGATTGAAGAATTTCATCTGGAACCGATCTATCTGCCCAAAAACGCGGAGAGTATTATGATCTCCACCACGGAGGTCAACCGTCCCGGGCTGCATCTGTCCGGGTTTTACGAGTATTTTGATCCCCAACGGATCCAGGTAACCGGAAAGATGGAATTCGCCTATCTTGCCTCGATTGGGGAAGAAACCCGCCGCAGCAGGCTGGAAGATTTTTTCTCCGCCAACCTTCCCTGTGTGGTTGTCACCCGCCAGCAGGAAATTTTCCCGGAGATGACCGAGATCGCCGCCCGTTATGGCGTTCCCTTGCTGCGCACCAAGGATTCTACATCGAACTTTATGTCTAACGTTATCTCCTATCTGAACGTGGAACTGGCGCCCCGGCTCACCCGCCACGGCGTACTGATCGAGGTGTACGGCGAAGGCTTATTGATATTGGGAGAAAGCGGCGTCGGCAAAAGCGAGACTGCCATTGAGCTTGTAAAAAGGGGCCACCGCCTGGTGGCGGATGACGCCGTGGAAATCCGGCGGGTCTCTAACCGGACGTTGGTTGGCTCCTCGCCGGAAAACATCCGTCACTTTTTGGAGCTTAGGGGCATTGGAATCATCAACGCCCGACGCCTGTTCGGTATGGGCTCGGTCAAGGTGACCGAAAAGATCGATATGGTCATCCAGCTGGAAATCTGGGATCCCCAGAAGGTGTATGACCGCATGGGGATGGAAAACGAATACACTGAGATTTTGGGCATCAAGGTGCCGGCAGTCACCGTCCCTGTCAAACCGGGCCGAAACCTGGCGATTATTTTAGAGGTGGCGGCCATGAACAACCGCCAGAAAAAGATGGGATACAACGCCGCCCAGGAACTGTTGCACAAGCTGGGCATGACCGACGAGGCAAACGCCCCCAAAGAAAGCGACATTAAAGACTGGGATTTATATTAAGCAAACCGAAAGGAACAGCGAATCATCGATGAAAATCATTGCAGATACCCATACGCACACTCTCGCCTCCAGCCATGCATACAGCACCTTGCTGGAAAATGTGGCGGCGGCAAAACAAGCGGGGCTTGTGGCGCTGGGCATGACCGATCACGCCTGCGCCATGCCGGACGCGCCCCATATCTGGCACTTTGACAACCTTCGTCAGATTCCCCGGTGGTTAAACGGCGTAGCCGTTTTGCGGGGTGTGGAGGCCGACATCGCCGACTATCAGGGAAACTTGGATATGGATAACGAGCGCCTTTCCAAGCTGGACTGGGTGGTGGTAAGCTTTCATGCGCCGGTATGCCCGCCCGGAACGGTGGAGGATCACACAAACGCTTATCTGGAGGTGGCAAAAAACCCTTATGTGGACGTAATTGGCCACAGCGGCACCCCGGCGTTTCGCTATGATTACGAAAGGGTTCTCAAGGTGTTTAAGGAGTACGGAAAGCTTGTGGAGTTAAACGAGGGGAGCTTCCGGGTGCGCAAGGAATCCCGGGATAACTGTATGGAGATCGCCAAAATCTGCAAAAAATATGAGATCCCCGTGGTGGTGGATTCTGACTCGCATTTTGCCCCCCATATCGGAAAATTCCCCCACATCCTGCAAATGCTTAAGGAAATAAGCTTCCCGGAAAAGCTTATTATAAACGCCGATGAAGACCGGTTTTTTGGGTATATTAAGGAAAAACGGCACATAGACATAAGGAATGAAAAAACGGCGGAATAACGCCCGGAAAGGAATTTGACCAGATGGCGGAGTGGGATATCATCACACAAACATTGGAGCATTTGGGCTGCCCCTATCGGGAAAACGAGCCCTTGTCCGACCATACCAGCTTCCACATCGGAGGCCCTTGCAGCATCATGGCCTTTCCCCGGCGGGACGAGGAGATCGCGGCGCTGATTAAAGCGTGCATCAAAGGGAATATTCCTTATTACATTCTGGGCAAAGGCTCCAACGTGCTGGCCCCGGACGAAGGGGTAGAGGGGCTGATCCTTTTGTTGGACCAGCATTTTTCCGACGTCATAGTCACGCCGGAAGGGCAGATGATCTGCCAGGCCGGGGCTTCTTTATCCAAAGTGTGCCGTGTAGCGTTAGAACATAGCCTGACCGGGCTGGAGTTTGCCTGGGGGATTCCCGGTTCCATTGGGGGTGCCGCGTATATGAATGCAGGCGCCTACGGCGGGGAGATGAAAGACGTCTTGATCTCCTGCCGCCATTTGGATGAAAAGGGGAATGCCGGGGAGTATGAAAAAGAGGAGCTTTGTTTAAGCTACCGACACAGCGTGTATTCGGATAAAACTTACTGCATCACCTCGGTGGTGCTGCAGCTGAAGCCGGGCGATCCGGCGGCCATCCGGGAAAAGATGGACGAGCTGATGGGCAGGCGAAAGGAAAAACAGCCGTTGGAATTCCCCAGCGCTGGGAGCACCTTTAAGCGCCCCCAGGGGAACTACGCCTCCGCTTTAATCGATCAGTGCGGCCTGCGGGGGAAGCAGGTGGGCGGCGCTATGGTCAGCGAAAAGCACTGTGGTTTTGTCATCAATGCAGGCGGCGCCACCTGCCGGGATGTATTGGAGCTTATCGAGCAGATCAAACAAATCGTACTGCAAAAAACCGGTTATCGGCTGGAGTGCGAAGTGAAAATGTTACAGCCCTGGAAACCGTGTGAAACTTAAACGGTTCCGGCTAAAACAGGGAACTTGGAAAAAAGGAGTCGCAGATATATGGATTTTGTCATTATTACAGGTTTATCGGGAGCGGGAAAATCCAGAGCGATAGACGCTTTGGAGGATATCGGGTTTTACTGCGTGGACAATATGCCCACCACCCTGATTTCCAAGTTCGCGGAAATTTGTATGCAAAGCGACGGAAAGATCGAGCGGGTGGCCATTGTCACCGACATCCGGGGTGGGGAACTGTTCCAAGGGCTGTTTGACGAGCTGGACACCCTGAAGCAGCAGAATTTTAACTATAAGCTGCTGTTTTTAGACGCCTCCGACGCGGTGCTCATGAGCCGGTTTAAAGAAACCCGCCGCCGGCATCCGCTGCTGGATATGTTTGACGGCTCTATCGAAAACGCCATTAAAACTGAGCGGATGCTGTTAAAGCCCGCCAGGGAACGGGCGGACTATATCATTGATACGTCACTTTTATCCTCCGCCCAGTTAAAAGAGCGCATCTGCAATATCTTCCTTGATAATATCTCCAATAGCATGCTTATCAACTGCATGTCCTTTGGTTTTAAATACGGCGCGGCGGTGGAGGCTGATTTGGTGTTCGACGTCCGGTGCCTGCCCAATCCCTTTTATGTGGACGAGCTGAAGATGAAAACCGGTTTGGACGCGGAAGTCCGTGACTATGTAATGGAATGGCCTCAAAGCCAAAAGCTGCTCAAGATGATTGAAGAGATGCTGGACTTTTTGATCCCGTTGTATCTGGACGAGGGGAAAAGCCAGCTGGTGGTGGCAGTGGGCTGTACCGGCGGTAAGCACCGCAGCGTCACCTTTGCGGAAAACCTGTATAAATATTTAAGCGAAAAAGGGAACAAGGTGGCGGTTAACCACCGGGATATTTTAAAGCATTAACGGCAGCCGAGGAGGGGGCTTTTAAATGGAGAAAAAGATTTCTTTTGCCAGACAGGTCAAAAGAGAGCTTTCTAATGTGGAGCCTGCCTGTCCTCACTGTAAATTCGCCCAGACCTATGGAATGCTTTTGTTCAGCCGGGGATTTTCCGCCCGGCAGATCTCTATCCAGACCGAGCATAAGCCGGTGGTGGACCGGTACGCCTATAACATCATCGACCTGACCGGAGCAATCGTCACCATCGCCTACCTGCCGGGGGAGCGCCGGCAGGGAAGCCGGCTTTATGTCGCCACTGTGGAGGACGAGCGTGACAGCGCCCTGATCCGGCAAAAATTTGGCTACGATGGAGAACAAACTTCTGTTCGCATTTTGGAAGACAACATCAAAAACGACTGCTGCAAAGCGGCCTTTTTGCGGGGCGCTTTTATGGTGTGCGGTTCGGTCATTAATCCCGAAAGGGAATACCATTTGGAATTTGTGGTCCCTTACCGCAATTTAAGCGAGGATTTAAAGGCGTTTGTCACCGGCTGCGGGATTCCCATCCGCTCGACTACCCGTAAGGGGAGTTATATTCTATACTTAAAGGAGAGCGAGCATATCGAGGACATCCTCACCTATATGGGCGCGGTGCAGAGCTCTTTGGAGCTGATGAACATTAAAATTGTCAAGGATGTGCGCAACAAGGTAAACCGGGTGACCAACTGCGAGACGGCCAATATCGGTAAAACCATCGCCGCGGCGCAGGATCAGATCAACGACATCCAGCTGATCGAATCCAAAAAGGGGATCTCCTGGCTGCCGGAGGATTTACAGGAACTGGCGCAGCTGAGATTGGAAAACCCTGACCTTTCCCTGCGGGAGCTGTGCGGGATTTTATCCGAACCTCTAAGCCGCAGCGGGGGCAACCACCGGCTAAAACGCCTGTCCCGAATTGCTCAGGAGCTGCGGGAGAAAGAAACGCCCGGTAATTAGAAAACGGCTTTATTTAAAAACCCGTTTTGAGGAGAACCCTATGCAGAATTTTGTCCATTTACATGTGCACAGCGAGTACAGCCTGTTAGACGGCGCCTGCCGCATCAAGCAGCTGGTAAAGCGGGTCAAGGAGCTGGGACAGCCCGCTGTGGCTATCACCGATCACGGCTATATGTACGGTGTGATCGATTTTTATAAGGAATGCAAAAAGCAGGGGGTCAAGCCCATCATCGGCTGCGAGGTGTACGTAGCGCCCCGCACCCGGTTTGACAAGGTGCACAAGCTGGATTCCTCCCCCTATCATCTGATTTTGCTTTGCAAAAACCAGACGGGTTATGAAAATCTGATCCAGCTGGTATCCCAGGCGTCTATTGAAGGGTTTTATAACAAGCCCCGCATTGACCACGACCTGTTAAAGGAGCATCATGAGGGGCTTGTCTGCCTTTCCGCCTGCCTGGCGGGGGAGCTTCCCCGCCAGCTTTTGCAAAACGATTATGAGCAGGCTAAACAGACAGCCCAGTTTTACCGGGAGCTATTTGGAAAGGAAAACTATTATATCGAGCTTCAGGATCACGGGATTGAGGAGCAAAAGCGGGTATTGCCCGGCCTTGTCCGGCTGGCGAAGGAGCTGGATATCGGGCTGGTGGCCACCAACGACGCCCACTATCTCACCAAAGAGGACAGCAAAGTCCAGCGGGTGCTGACGGCTATCCAGACCAACACCACGGTGGGGGAGGGGTCGCTGGAATTTCCCACCGATGAATTTTATATCAAATCTGAGGAGGAGATGGCGGCGCTTTTTGGCGCCTATGAGGGCGCTCTCTCCAACACGGTGAAGATCGCCGGGATGTGCGAGCTGGAATTTACCTTCGGCGTCACCAAGCTTCCTTTGTTTAAAGCCCCCGACGGCCGGGATAACACCGAGTATTTTGTCTCCCTGTGCAAAGAGGGCCTAAAACGCCGGTATGGGGAAGATCCTGGCCAGGATAAAATCGACCGGCTGGAATATGAGCTATCGGTCATCATCAAAATGGGGTATGTGGATTATTACCTGATCGTCTATGACTTTATCCACTACGCCAAGGTGAAGGGAATCCCCGTAGGGCCGGGGAGAGGCTCCGGCGCGGGCAGCATCGCCGCCTACTGCATCGGGATCACCGAGATCGACCCGATGAAATATAATCTTCTGTTCGAGCGCTTTTTGAACCCGGAGCGGGTGAGCATGCCCGACTTTGACGTGGACTTCTGCAACGAGCGCCGACAGGAGGTCATCGACTATGTGGTACAAAAATATGGGGACGACCATGTGGCCCAGATCATCACCTTCGGTACCATGGCGGCCAGGGCGGCGATTCGGGATGTAGGCCGCGCTATGGGGCTTTCCTATCAAAGCGTAGACCGGGTGGCGAAGCTCATCCCTGCCACTCTGCACATTACCATTGACCAGGCGCTCAAAGAGGTTAAGGAACTGCGGGAGCTTTACGCCATGGATTCCTCGGTGAAGGAGCTCATTGACAACGCCAGAAAGCTGGAGGGGATGCCCCGGCACGCTTCCATGCACGCGGCAGGGGTAGTGATTACCCGGGACCGGGTGAGCAGCTATGTCCCGGTGCAGAAAACGGACGACGCCATTGTCACCCAGTTTACCATGACGACACTGGAGGAACTGGGCCTTTTAAAGATGGACTTTTTGGGCCTTCGAAACCTCACGGTCATTCGGGACTGCGAAAACATGGTCAAACAGCACACCCCGGATTTTGACATTCAAACGGTCAGCACCGAGGATCCGGCGGTGTATAAAATGCTTTCCAACGGGGATTCCCAGGCAGTGTTCCAGATGGAGTCGCCGGGCATGAAACGGGTGCTCAGCCAGTTAAAGCCAAACTGCATCGAAGATTTGATCGCGGTAATCTCCCTTTACCGGCCCGGCCCCATGGATTCGATTCCCCAGTATATCAAAAACCGCCATCATCCGGAGCTTGTCACCTATAAGCATCCGCTGTTAAAGCCGATTTTAGAGGTTACCTACGGCTGTATCGTCTACCAGGAGCAGGTGATGCAGATCTGCCGGGAGCTGGCAGGCTATTCCTATGGCCGTGCAGATCTGGTGCGCCGGGCCATGAGCAAGAAAAAGCATGACGTCATGGAACAAGAGCGCCAGAACTTTATCTATGGCAAGACAAACGAGGACGGCAGCGTGGAATGTGTGGGCGCCGTGGCCAACGGCGTAGACGAAAAGACCGCCAATGACATTTTTGACGAGATGTCCTCCTTTGCGTCCTATGCGTTTAACAAATCCCACGCCGCGGCCTATGCGTTGGTAGCTTACCAGACGGCCTACCTAAAATGCCACTATACCAAGGAATACATGTGCGCCTGGCTGACCAGCATTATGGACAACACCGATAAGCTTATCGGAAATATTGAAGAATGCATTAAGCTGGGAATTCCCGTGTTTCCTCCCAGCGTTAACGAAAGCGAGCTGGGCTTTTCGGTGAGCCAAAACGGCATTCGCTTTGGACTGCTGGCCGTGAAAAATTTAGGACGGGGATTTATTGCCGGCATGCTGGAAGAGCGTCGGAACAACGGCCCTTTCACCGGGCTGTACGATTTCTGCAGGCGGATGCACGGCAAAGAGCTTAACAAACGTACTCTGGAAAACTTAATTAAATGCGGCGCTTTTGACCATCTTGGCCACAATCGCCGGGAGATGCTTTTAAGCTACGAACGGATCCTGGACAACATAGACGACGCCGCCCGCAACAACGTGGAAGGGCAGATCAATCTGTTTGCCGCCGGCGGCGGTACCTCCGGGTCGGATTATTCCATTCCCCCTATGGACGAATTCCCCGACCGGCAGCTGATGGAGATGGAAAAGGAGACCACCGGCCTTTATGTCTCCGGCCATCCGCTTACCAAATACCAGTGGGTCTCGGATCGGTACCGCCTTTCCACTATCCAGCAGATCCGGGAGGGCGTGGAGGAAGGCGTCCCCGCGTTCCGGGATAAAGCGAATGTGGGCGTGCTCTGTTTGGTGCAGAGCAAAAAGCTCATCACCACCAAATCCTCCCAGACAATGGCCTTTGTCACGTTGGAGGATATGACCGGCACCATCGAGATGGTGGTGTTCCCCAACCTTTATGCCGAATACGGCATGGAGTTAAACGAGGGCAGTATTTTTGTAGCGCAGGGGACCCTCTCGGTAGACGAACAAAACCGGCCAAAGCTTTTGTGCAGCCGACTGATCCCTGCCGCTGATTTTTCCAAAGAGCCAGTAAAGCCGGTGAAAGAAAAAAATCCCCCAAAACCGGCGGAGCAAAAGCTGTATGTAAAGCTTTCGGGGATGGACGACCCCCGTTTAGGAAAGGTATTAGCGCTGATCAGCCAGTATCCGGGGCATCAGAAGGCCCGGCTGTTTTTCGAACGGGAAAACAAGCTTACCGCCTGTCCGGGAAATGTCAAAGTCTGTGCAGATGAACCGTTGCTCCAGAAGCTCCGGGAGCTTTTGGGGCAGGAAAGCGTCTTTGTAAAATCTTGATAGAGTCGTCGCGCTTATATTGACAAGTTTTCTAAAAACGGGTAGAATCCAATTATACAGCATATAAATAGCCTGTTTACTCCCCAACTTTCTGGGGAGGGAAAAACCATGTTTCATGTTTATGGATATTTGTTGCTTTTTATTGACTTTAAAATCCTCTTCCTGTATACTACTAAGGTATAGCTTTTGATGAATTTTTAACAATGACCAATCGATATGTAGGAGGCTTTTGCAATGGATGTAAAGACAATCGGCGTATTGACCAGCGGCGGCGATGCTCCGGGTATGAATGCAGCTGTTCGTTCGGTGGTTCGTTCCGCTAGTAAAAAGGGCATGAGAGTCCTGGGCGTCCGCCGGGGATACAACGGCCTGATTCATGGCGATATGGTGGAAATGGATATGCGCAGCGTGTCGGATATTATCCAGCGCGGAGGCACGATCCTGTATACCGCCCGGTGCCCGGAGTTCCGTTATGAAGAGGGCATTTTAAAGGCCAAAAAGACCTGTGAAGAGGTGGGGATCGACGGTATGGTGGTCATCGGCGGCGACGGTTCCTTCCGCGGCGCAGCTGATCTTTCTGCCAGAGGGGTTCCCTGCGTAGGTCTGCCTGGCACCATCGACAACGATATCGCCTGCACGGAGTATACCATCGGCTACGACACCGCTATGAACACGGCGGTAGAGATGGTCGATAAGCTTCGCGACACCGCCCAGTCTCATGACCGCTGCAGCGTGGTAGAGGTTATGGGCCGTCATGCGGGACACATTGCATTAAACGCCGGTATTGCCTGCGGCGCTACGTATATCCTGATGCCGGAGAAAAAGTATGATCTGGATGACATCGTGGAAAAAATGAAGCTCACCCAGATGAGCGGCAAGCACCACTTTATCATCATGGTGGCAGAGGGTATTGGCAACACTACCGAGATCGCTAACTACATTGAGAGCAAAACCGGCATTGAGTCCCGGGCGACTATTCTTGGTCATGTACAGCGGGGCGGCAACCCCACCGTTCGTGACCGCGTAGTGGCAAGCCAGATGGGCCACTACGCAGTGGAACTGCTTTCCAAGGGAATTGGCAATCGCGTGGTTGGTATGCAGAACAGCAAAATCGTGGACTTTGATATCCAGGAAGCCCTGAGCATGAAAAAGACCATTGATGAGGATCTTTATCAGGTTGCTTATGATATCAGCTTCTAATATAAAATAAACGTATCCAAAAGGCTGGTTTCCGATAGAAACTAGCCTTTTTTTGTTAAAAAAGCAAGGAATGGCTTGTTATCCGGCGAAAAGTAGAGTATAATATTTTATCAGTTACAATATTTGCGGGAGGATATTATGAAAAGACTAGAAATGGCGTCTCTTTTTGCGGACGCCGAACGGTATTACGATCAAACTGTAACAGTGTGCGGCTGGGTGAAAACCATCCGCGACTCCAAATCTCTTGGCTTTATCGAGCTCAACGACGGAAGCTGCTTTAAAAACTTGCAGATTGTTTTGGAAGAAAGCAAGGTCGATCATTATAAGGAGATCATCAAGTACAATGTGGGCAGCGCCCTTATTGTTACCGGAAAAGTAGTTGCTACTCCCGGCGCCAAACAGCCTTTGGAAATCCACGCTGAAAGCGTAGAGCTGGAAGGTGCTTCCACCTCGGATTATCCTTTGCAGAAAAAGCGCCATTCCATGGAGTTTTTGCGTACCATCGCCCATCTGCGTCCCCGCGCCAACACCTTTAATGCGGTGTTCCGGGTGCGTTCGGTGGCGGCGTATGCCATCCACAAGTTCTTTAACGAGCGCGGCTTTGTCTATGCTCATACGCCGCTGATTACTGCCAGCGACTGCGAAGGAGCAGGGGAGATGTTCCGGGTTTCCACCTTTGATCCTGAGAACCCGCCTCGCGGGGAAGATGGGAAAATCGACTTTTCCCAGGATTTCTTTGGCAAGGCGACCAGCTTGACTGTTTCCGGACAGCTGGAAGCGGAAAGCATGGCTATGGCCTTTGGCAAGGTCTATACCTTTGGCCCCACCTTCCGGGCGGAAAAATCCAATACGCCCCGGCATGCGGCGGAGTTCTGGATGATCGAGCCGGAGATCGCCTTTGCCGATCTGGAGGACGACATGGCCTTGGCAGAGGACATGATTAAATTTGTCCTGTCCTATGTGATGGAAAAATGCCCGGACGAGATGGCGTTTTTCAATAACTTCTATGACAAAGGCCTTTTGCAGCGCTTAAACGATCTGGTGAAAGCGGATTTTGTGAAGATCACCTACACCGAAGCGATTGATATTTTAAGCAAGCACAAGGATCAGTTTGAATATCCTGTGGAATGGGGCTGCGACCTGCAAACAGAGCATGAGCGCTATCTCACCGAGCAGGTTTTCCAAAAACCGGTGTTTGTCACCGATTATCCCAAGGAGATCAAGGCCTTCTATATGCGCTTAAACGACGACGGCAAAACCGTTGCCGCGGTGGATATGCTGGTTCCCGGCGTAGGGGAGATCATCGGCGGCAGCCAGCGTGAAGAGCGCTTGGATGTGCTGGAAAAACGGATGGCTGAGCTTGGGCTTGATCCGGCGGACTATGACTGGTACCTGGATCTGCGCCGTTACGGCGGCACCAAACACGCGGGCTTCGGCCTCGGGTTTGAGCGGCTGATTATGTATATCACCGGTGTTTCCAACATCCGGGACGTGTTGCCGTTCCCGCGCACCACCGGCTCCGCTGAGTTTTAAAGGAATCATATAAAAACGAGCCATTCCCCTGAATAGGGAATGGCTCGTTTTAGCTGTATGGACATTATTTTTTGCTGTCTAATGCCATCTTTAAGTCGGTGACAAATTGTTTTTGCTGCCGGGTTAAGTAAGCTTTGACAAAGGGCTTTAAAAAGAATTTTTTGGGTACAACTTGCTCGGTAAAAGAAATTTCTGTGGATTGGCCTTTTTCGGTAAACAGGCCAATCCAGTGCCCTGTCATGTTATCGTTTTCTATGTCAAACTCCCAGCGCTTGCACGGCTCTGTGGCGGTAACGGCAAAGATCGTCCGGTAACCTTCTTTTGATATTTCAGCAAACTGTTTGTCCGGTAAAACCTCGGTTTTTTGGATGTCCGTGCGCCAGGTGGGATATTGTTCCACCTTGGTAACTATTTCCCACACCGTTTGAAGATCGCTTTCCAGAGTTGCTTTTATGTTTACGGTCGCCATAGGCCCCTCCCAAAATTTATCTTAATCAAAAAATTTCCCCTTAAAAAAATTCTCATTGCCGAGTTTTTTTGCTGTCAACCGGAACAAAACACAGCCGTCCGGGCAGACAATGTCTTTGGTGTACCGGCCGCTGCCGCCGATGTTTTCTAAATCGCCGCCGCTTCGGACGGCTTCCATAACGGGGAAGAGGATCATCATAACTTTGGAGCAGATTCCCTGACCGTCTGTGTTGACAGGGCAGCCATAGGTGCAGGTGTAATGGTCTCCGATTTCCTCGCCGTTGCGGCAATACCGTTCTGTATGGTCGCCCCGAAGGAATCCCGTCACCTCAATGTCAAATTCATATTCTTCCTGATACCATTTTTTCATAGGAACCCTCCTGACTAATTTACCGTTCCTTCGCTTACTTTCCTTTATCCATCATTATACAGAAATCACAGGGAAAAAGCAAACCATTGGCGTTTCCATCAACAGCTACTCTCAAAATTCACTGTTTTCACCTATTCCGAAATATGGTAAGATAAAAGGGCAGGAAAAGCAAGGCTTGCATCATGCTGCCTTCAGCAACTAAAAAACTGTCAAAACACGGAGGAATGCTAATGGATAGCGGCATAAACATCCGGGTAGCAAACTTAAGCGACGCAAAGGAGCTGCTGGAAATTTACGCGCCCTATGTGCAAAAGACCGCCATCACCTTTGAGTATGACGTGCCAAGCCTTGCAGAGTTTACCGCCCGCATGGAAAAGACATTGCAAAAATACCCCTTCCTCGTGGCAGAACAAAAAGGGGAGATTGTAGGCTATGCCTATGCCGGCGCTTTTGTCGGCCGGGCCGCTTATGACTGGGCGGCTGAGGTGACAATATACCTAAAGCAAAATAAGCGGAAAATGGGATTAGGGAAAATGCTTTACCATGCACTGGAGGATATCTGTAAAGTGCAGCATATTACAAATCTGAATGCGTGTATTGGATACCCAAAAACGGAAGACGAATACTTGACCAAAAACAGCGCCGGATTCCATGCGCATATGGGCTACAGGCTGGTGGGGGAGTTTTACCAATGCGACTATAAATTTGGCCGATGGTATAACATGATTTGGATGGAGAAAATCATCGGGCCCCACAGCGTGCCGCCCGCTGTGTTTATCCGTTTCCCGGAGCTTGGCAGGGAAGCTTTAGAAAAGATCATGACAATCAAATTTTGAGAAATTTATTTGGAAAGGAATTAAAAATGAGTGCAAATTCACTTTTTTTGGAAGCTTTTAAGGGTATGAAACGTTTTGGCCCCGGCAGTGATGAGTCGACGAAACGGGCTATCAGCTTATATCCCGCGGACAAGCAGGAGTTAAAGATTTTGGATATCGGCTGCGGCATCGGCACCCACACGCTGCTGTTAGCCGAGCATTTCCCCGCGGCGGATATTACGGCGATCGATGTTTGTGAGCCGCATATTGAAAAGCTCAATCAAAAAGCGAAAGCAAACGGCATGGCCGACAGGCTTCATGGAATCACGATGTCTATGTTTTCCATGACCTTTCCCGACGAAAGCTTTGATTTAATCTGGTCAGAAGGCGCCATTTATATTGCCGGCTTTACAAGCGGCCTTCGAGACTGGAGGTGTTTGCTGAAAAAGGGCGGGTATTTAATTTGCAGTGAAATAAGCTGGTTAAAGGACAATCCTTCCAAAGAGAGCATGGATTTTTGGCAGGAAGGGTATTCCCAAATGAACACCATTGCCGAAAAGCTGAAGCAAATTGAGGCCGCCGGATATGAGCTGGCGGCGCATTTTGTCTGCCCTGTTTCGGACTGGACAGAAAATTATTATGATCCTATTGAAAAAAATCTAAAGGAAATGAAAGCGAATCACCCGGATGATCCGGACGCCGAACAGATTATCCAATCGCTGGGTGCTGAAATCGGCCTTTATCGCAAACATCCGGATGACTACAGCTATGTGTTTTATATTATGAAAAAAACGTGTGAAGAGTAGCAAAGCCATATTTTAGGGAGGTGCTTTGGCTTATGATCAACGCGAAAAACTATCTCTCCCGGCTTACCGGACTGCTGCGGCAGCAGTGGGGCGAAAGGCTTGTTTATGTGGGCCTGCAAGGCAGCTATCTTCGGGGCGAGGCGACCGAAAACAGCGATCTTGATATCATGGTCGTCGTGGATAAAATGGACGTAGCGGATTTGGATACCTACCGCGAGGCCATCCGTTCCTTAGGCGATGTGGACAAGTCCTGCGGGTTTATCTGCAGCAAAACGGATCTTGCCCACTGGAATCCTTTGGAGATCTGTCATCTTGTCAACAGCACCAAGGATTACCATGGCACCTTATCGGAGCTGGTTCCCACGTATACCCGGGAGGATGTGCGAAATTTTGTCAAGCTAAGCTTAAACAACCTGTATCATGAAATCTGTCACCGATACCTCCATGCTTCTTCTGAAGACAATGCCGCCTATCTGCCCGGCACCTATAAGGGAGTCTTTTTTATCCTGCAAAACCTCTATTATCTCAAAGAAGGGGAGTTTATTTCCACAAAAGCCGGGCTTTTGCCGCTGCTTTCCGGAAAGGACAGGGAAATCCTGCACACCGCCATGCGGCTAAATAGCGGGGAACCCTATGACTTTTCCCAGTGCTTTAAGCTTCTTTTCACCTGGTGCCAGGACACGCTGGAGGTTTTGTAGCATGAAACATCAAACCAAAAAGGCCCTTGTTATCGCCGGTATTGCGGTGGGGATTCTGTTAGCGGTATTGGCGCTGTTGTTTGCCTTGGTGTGGAATGGAATCCTTTTGCTAAACAATCCGTCCCAGTCCCAATATCCGGTAAGAGGGGTGGACGTTTCCTCCTACCAGGGGGAGATCGATTGGGGCAAGCTAGCCTCGCAAAATGACATCTCCTTTGCTTTTATCAAGGCGACGGAGGGGAGCTCCTATGTGGATCCCAATTTCCGGTATAATTATAGTGAGGCCCAGAAGACCGGCCTGCGCATTGGCGCTTATCATTTTTTCAGCTATGACAGTCCAGGGGAAACCCAGGCGGATCATTTCATCCAGACAGTTGAGAAAATTGACAACATGCTCCCGCCTGTGGTTGATTTGGAGTTTTACGGGGATAAGGAGCAAAATCCACCGGAGCAGGCGGCGGTGCGTGAGCAGCTTTCGGATCTGCTAAACCGTCTGGAGGCCCATTATGGGACAAAGCCGATTATTTATGCCACCGAAAAATCCTATGAGCTCTACCTGTCAGGCAGTTATGAGGACTATTCTATCTGGATCCGGAATGTCATCACGACGCCCACCCTTTCGGACGGCAGGCAGTGGACTTTTTGGCAGTATACAAACCGGGCGCGTTTAGATGGCTATCAGGGAACAGAAAAATACATTGATATGAATGTGTTTTATGGAACCGCAAAGGAGTTTGCGGCCTATCATTAATTTATTGTCAGCAAAAAGGCGTGTTATAAAAACACGCCTTTTTGCTATTTACAGATTTTTTTGCAGGTATCTTCCTGTTATGCTCTCTGCATTTTTTGCAATCTGATCGGGGGTGCCGGCGGCAACGATTTTGCCGCCCTGTTCGCCGCCCCCGGGTCCCATATCAATGATGTAGTCGGCGTTGCGGATCACATCCAGGTCATGTTCGATAACAATAACCGTCGCACCATTTTCGATCAGGGTCTGGAAAACGCCCAACAGGGTTTGCACGTCCAGCGGATGAAGGCCGATGGTGGGCTCGTCAAAGACAAAGATAGAATCCGATTGGCCTCTGCCCATTTCGCTGGCCAATTTAAGCCGCTGCGCCTCGCCGCCGGAGAGGCTGGGTGTCGCTTCTCCCAAGGTCAGATAACCAAGCCCCAAACTTTGCAGCACCTGCAAGCGCTGGTAGACGGTTTTTAAATCCCTGCAGGCGGTTAAGGCGGTGCTAATATCCATCGCCATCAAATCGGGCAGGGAATAGGCTACTCCCGATTTGGTGTGATAGTTTACCCTCTCTGCCTCCTTGGCATACCGGGAGCCGCGGCAGTCAGGGCAGGGGATATCCACATCCGGCAAAAACTGCACATCAAGGCTGATAGAGCCGGTTCCGTCGCAGGTGGGACAGCGCAGCTTGCCGGTGTTATAGGAAAAATCTCCCGCTTTAAAGCCGAGATTCTTTGCATCCGGTGTTTTCGCGTAAATTTTGCGCAGCTCATCATGTACATTGGCGTAGGTGGCCACGGTGGAGCGGACATTGATGCCGATGGGCGTGGCGTCGATCAGTTTCACCCGGCTGATTCCCTTCGCTTCGGCGCAAACAACATGCTCCGGCAGCTTTGTCCCTGCGATGGAAGCCTCCAGCCCGGGGATTAAGCTTTCCAAAATCAGCGTCGTTTTGCCGGAACCGGACACGCCGGTGACCACCGTCAGCCTTCCCTTTGGGATGTCCACGGTGAGGGGCTTGACGGTATGAATGGCCGCTGTGGACAGATGGATCCGCCCAGCGTCAAACATGGTCTCCGGATTTGCCTTTGGCCGAACCTGTACCTGCGCCTTCCCGGAGAGAAACGGCCCGATCAAGGAGCAGGCGTTATCTGTCAGCTCATCAACCGTTCCCTGGGCGATTACATTTCCGCCGTCCGCGCCCGCCTGAGGGCCCATCTCGATGATCCAGTCGGCCTCGGATAAAATCTGCGTATCGTGATCTACCAGCAGAACGGAATTGCCGTCAGAAACCAGATCGTGCATCACCTCGATAAGCCCCACAATGTTGGAGGGATGCAGCCCGATGGAGGGCTCGTCCAACACATACAGCACACCGGTCGTCCGGTTGCGCACGGCGCGGGCCAGCTGCATCCGCTGACGCTCCCCGGTGGATAACGTGGAGGCGGCGCGGTCGAGAGTAAGATAACCAAGGCCCAATTCCATCAGCCGTTTTGCCACCGTCTGAAAAGATTCGCAGATGCTTTCTGCCATAGGCCGCATTTCTGACGGCAGGGAAGAGGGGACTGCCGCCACCCACTTTGTAAGCTTATCCAGCGTCATCTTGCAGGCTTCATCTAACCCGATCCCCTGCAGCTTAGGGCCTCTCGCCGCAGGGGACAGGCGCGTGCCGCCGCAGTCGGGGCAAATATCTTCTTTTAAAAACTTTTCCACCCGTTTCATGCCTTTTTCATCCTTGACCTTAGCCAAAGCATTTTCTACGGTATAAACTGCGTTAAAATAGGTGAAATCCAGTTCGCCGGCCTGGTTGGAGTTTTTCGCCTGATAAAGGATGTGTTTTTTCACAGCAGGGCCGTTGTAGACAATATCTTTTTCCTTATCCGTCAGCTCCCGGAAGGGGATATTGGTGCGCACCCCCATCTCCCGGCAGACGTCGGTCATCAGCGACCACATCAGGGTGTTCCAGGGCGCCACCGCGCCTTCGTCAATGGTGAGGGATTCGTCGGGAACGAGAGTTGCCCGGTCAACGGTGCGGACAATGCCGGTTCCTCCGCAGGTGCGGCAGGCGCCTTGGCTGTTAAAGGCCAGTTCCTCTGCTCCCGGTGCAAAAAAGCGGGTACTACATTCCGGACAGATAAGCTCCTGTCCCGCCGCTACCGCCAGGGTAGGCTCCAGATAGTGCCCGTTGGGGCAGCGGTGATTGGCCAGCCGGGAAAACATCAGCCGAAGGCTGTTTAAAAGTTCGGTTCCGGTGCCGAAGGTGCTACGGATACCGGAGACACCGGGACGTTGATGCAACGCCAGTGCCGCTGGAACATAGAGCACTTCATCTACCTCCGCTTTAGCGGCCTGCGTCATGCGCCGTCGGGTATAGGTAGAAAGCGCCTCCAAATAACGCCGGGAACCCTCGGCGTACAAAACGCCCAGCGCTAAAGAGGATTTCCCGGAACCGGATACACCGGCAATACCAACAATTTTATTGAGCGGTACATCGACATCAATATTTTTTAAATTATGTACTTTAGCGCCTCGGATTTTTATTTCCTTTGGCGCTGCTGTTTTTTCCCTCATATTTACGGCACCTCGTTTTTCCGCTACTTTATATTTTCTGTAGATATATAATTTATTATATCATATCGCAGAATACCGCTACAAGATAAGGAAGGGAACAGGGGGAAGAAGGCGTTTTTTGAAGTTTATCTATAAAAAAGAAAGCAATAAAATTTTTATGGTCATACTTGACAAACAAAAAAGATTATGGTATTATTATTTGCGTTGCTTGTCCAAGTTTCTTGGAGAGGTGTCCGAGTGGTTTAAGGAGCTGGTCTTGAAAACCAGTGATTCCGAAAGGGACCGAGGGTTCGAATCCCTCCCTCTCCGCCACTTTTAATTTAATATCGTTTTATATTTTCACCAAATTATGGAGAAGTACTCAAGTTGGTGAAGAGGCGCCCCTGCTAAGGGCGTAGGTCGGGTAACCGGCGCGGGAGTTCGAGTCTCCCCTTCTCCGCCAGACTGAGTCTGGACGCAATTCGCGTTCCAGACTCAGTTTTTTTATTAAGCTTTATAATGAATAACTGCTTACAATAAAAAGGTGAATCCTAGGATTATATTACTCTGTTCGATATCCAAGTTATTCTAAATAGGATTCTACGCTGAAAAAGGAGGCATTAAAATGAAAAGGTATCTCAATCTTTCCCTTATCTATGTGATTATTGCTATGGCGGGAGGTGTATTTTATCGGGAATTCACCAAATATAACAACTTTACTGGCGTAACAGCTTTAGGAAAGGTTCACGTCCATCTGTTTCTTCTTGGAATGATTGTGTTTCTACTTGTGGCGCTGTTTGCAAGCCACTACAACTTAACAAAATTCAAAACCTTTCGTGTATTCTTGTGGATATATAATATTGGCGTCCCGGTGACCGCTATTATGCTGTTAGTACGCGGCATAACCCAGGTACTTGGGTTGTCCCTGTCTGCTGGAATTTCTTCTGCCATCTCTGGTATTGCAGGTATCGGCCATATCCTAACGGGAATAGGGATAATCCTATTACTGGCAACACTAAAAAAGATGGCAGGGAATGGAGAGCGAGCCGATTGAATAAGCGTTCTATCTTCTATGTAAAAAAGCGTACTCTGCTAGCTATTGCCGGTTGTGTGTGGTTTGCCGCAGGGTTTAATGTAGCAAGGCTAGGGGGGAGCTCTTACCACAAGTTACCGTCTATTACAGCCATCCACATACTGCTTTCCCTAGTTGTTTTTTGTCTGTTTGGCATGATGTTTTTGCAGATGAGTAAAAAACACGCCAAACGGATCAGAAATTATGAAGAAGAATATCGTCCTGTATGGCATTTCTTTGACTTAAAAGCCTACCTTATTATGGCGGTCATGATGGGAGGAGGAATTTGGCTACGCTCTTCAGGGCTGGTACCAGATGTGTTCATCGCAGTGTTCTATACTGGTCTCGGTTGTGCATTGGCTTCGGCTGGTGTAATATTGGGAATTATGTTTTTTCGGTATAAGCATAATAAGCATAAAAATTAGCTGCATATAAATCAAATTTATTGCAAACATATGAAAATGAAAGACGAATGCATTCGTGATTCGAATTTGAGAATAGAAAAAAATTTTTCGCCATGGCATTGTCGCATTTAAATTTTGTTAACTGGTGTTTTTTTAATGAAGCATTAACAGGGATCCACTAGCAGAACTGGTGGGTCTGCATATGCGGGCAAAGCCCTATGTATCCTTGTTCTTGTAGTCGTACTTGCTGTAGCCCAGCTCGTCATCCAGTTCTGCCTCTAGGCCATTCTCCATGAATTCGGCAATGGTTTCCTTGAACAGGTTTTGGATATCGTCCATGCTGCCGATGTTTTCCATTTGCAGCAGCTCGCGGATTTTTTCTCGACGGGCATTTTCTTCCGGGGTGCGGTTCTTTCTGGCCATATTTAAAACCTCCTGTACGGTGCTTCTATTCTACACCATTCAGGAGGTTTACACAAATCTTGGGATAGTCTCCTGGTGAAATCTTTGCAGACTGCATCAGCAACCACTTTTCGCAGTATTCCGCAACCGTAGGG
>CALXBH010000003.1 GCA_944386475.1 uncultured Clostridia bacterium
CAACGCGATCAAAAAAACCGTGATAAAGCTCATAGCAATCAAAATCCTATCGTTGGTTTATTTTATAAATATGAAACGGGACAGTGTTATATGCGGGTGTCTAAAAGCCCGGAATACTGCCGGCGGAACTGGGCAAAGGTGCCGCTGTCCAACGCGTCCCGGATTTTTTCCATCAGGGTGTTGTAAAACCACAGGTTGTGCATAACCGCCAGTCGCATGGCCAAAAGCTCGTTTGCCTTAAATAAATGCCGCAGGTAGGCCCGGGAGTGCCGCTTGCAGGTGGGGCACTGACATTCCTCGTCGATGGGGAGGGTGTCTTCGGCGTATTTTGCATTCATCAGGTTACGGATGCCCTGCCAGGTGTTTACATGGGCGTGACGGGCGTTGCGGCTGGGCATGACGCAGTCGAACAGGTCGATTCCCCGCCAGACCCCTTCAATGATGTTGGAGGGGGTCCCCACCCCCATCAGATACCGGGGTTTGTCCTTGGGCATCAAAGGCTCTACCACTTCGATGATATGGTACATCTCCTCAGCGGGTTCTCCCACAGCCAACCCGCCGATGGCGTAGCCGTCTAAATCCAGTTCGGCAATCTGCTTCATATGGTCGGCGCGCAGGTCGTCGTAGACGCAGCCCTGGTTGATGCCGAACAAAAGCTGGTGGGGATTTAGGGTGCCCGGCAGGGAATTTAACCGCTGCATCTCCTTTTTGCAGCGGACAAGCCACCGGGCCGTTCGGTCACAGGAGGCTTTGGAGTAAGCGTGGGTAGAGGGGTTTTCCACGCATTCGTCAAAGGCCATGGCGATGGTGGAGCCCAGGTTTGACTGGATGCGCATACTCTCCTCCGGGCCCATAAAGATCTTGCGGCCGTCTACATGGGAGTTAAAATATACCCCTTCTTCCTGGATCTTCCTGAGCTTTGCCAAAGAAAACACCTGAAATCCGCCTGAATCGGTGAGGATAGGGCGCTGCCAGCCCATAAAGCGGTGGAGCCCGCCCAAACGGCGGATCAGTTCATCCCCGGGGCGTACATGGAGATGATAGGTGTTGCACAGTTCCACCTGGCATTTTAAGTCCACCAGATCGTAGGAGGAAATGCCGCCTTTGATAGCGGCAGCAGTCCCTACATTCATAAAGGCGGGCGTCTGCACCGTTCCATGGACGGTTTGAAACGTTCCCCGGCGGGCGGCCTGTTCCTGTTTTAAAAGTGTGTACATGTTGACCGGCTGCATCCTTTCTGCTGTATTGGCAGGAATAACGAATTTGATTGTAACCTCTCTATTATACGATATATATCTGGGTTTTTCAATACAAAAAAACAGAAGGGAAGACAACGGATATTTTCGGTATTGGCGTAAGCAATGCCGCTTGATAGCGAGCCTTAATGTGGGTGTTTTTGTAAAATTCATGTAAGATATCAAAAAGATTTGTGTATAAAAATTATTGACTTTGTCAGCTGGTAATTATATACTATATATAATAATTGTTGTAAGGTGCCTTGCATTCGGCGGACTAAAAGCGCATCTCGCATCAAAGTTTAGGAGGTACAAACACGTGAAAAAGGGTAGAATACTGGGCCTGACATTGGCCGCGGTAATCGCTATCAGTTCGGTGGCGACTTCCGCTGTGGCGATCGCCAACGCACAGTCCACGCCGGCAGCGGCAAACTCGGCTGTGACGCTGGCGGACGACGGGACGCTTATCGGCTATGGCAGCGATGGATGGTCCTACAAAAGAATTGTTAAGCAGGAGGATTTAGCGGCTACTTCGGTTCCCGAAGACGGGCTTGTGGTGGATGACACCTGGACGGACGGTTCCAAAACGCCCATTGGTTATTCCGGCTCCGGAAAACCCATGGAAAGCTTAATTGCGGCTGGCACCAATATCGGCGGCGGCCGTGCGATGGGCGTTGTTTTCCAAAAAGAGATCACGATCAGCGACATTAACGAGTACCAGAGCCTGAGCTTTGCAGCTCGTTATGACGACGGCATTGTGCTGTTCGTCAACGGCAAAGTGGCAAACGCTTCCAAAGCGGAAGTCAATGCAAATGTGGAATTTGAAAAAGCGGGCGAAACCGCGGACAACCTGACCGGCTGGATCAAGTTCCCGGTGTTGGGCTATCGGATGTCCGGCGGCGCCAACGGTGACAATTATGCCGAGACCACTGCGCAGATTGATAAGAACCTGTTTGTTTCCGGCAAAAATGTCATTACCGTGCTGTTGGTTAACGACCGTGACACCAGTTCGGACATCTTTGGTGACATTCAGATCACCGGTGTAAAAGTGGGAGAAGAAGTCGGCTTCCAGGGCGAAAAATTTGTTATGACTCCCGGCAAAGACGAAACCGAGATCGGCTTTGCCTGGTATACCCCTCGGGCGGCCAGCGCTGTTTCCTTTAACTGCCGCACCACGGCGGAAGAGCCGTATATTTATAACAAGGGCGGCGCTTCTGATGCAGGCGGCAGCGAGTTCTGGTTTGTAGACGGAAACTCGACGATGACCTACCGTCTGCCTTTGGATCAGACTCAGGAAACCGGCACCCTGTTTGTAGAGGTTGCCCAGAACTATACTTTGCAGGTTTCCAACAGCCCTGACGGCGGCTGGGGAGAAGTATACGCCGATCCCGCGTTAGAGGGCGTAGGCGAATGCGGCAAGGATAACCGCAACAAGGTTGCTATTGATGTGACCGATTATCTGGACGGCGAATACCTTTATGTGAAGTTGGGCGACCAGACCACCGGTAACGGCTGGGGCGGCTGCATTTACAGCATGGAGCTTATTTACAGCGCGGAAAACCTCACCGGCGCGGCGGTACAGATTGCTAAAACCGACGAGATGCTGGGCGATGACAAAACCGAATTCCCGGAGACGGCCAAGATTGTCAACGGAACCATTTCTCCCGCCGACATCGGCTATTCCACCAACAAGGTCACGGTGACCGGCTTGGAGCCTGACACCGAGTATTCTTACCGTTACGGCAACTCCGCGGAGGATTCCTGGAGCCCGGTTTACACCTTTGACACCCATGATTCCAGCGAAGGCTACAAAGCGATCTTTGTAGGCGACCCCCAGATCGGCGGCAGCGGCAATCCGGTCTCGGACGGCGAGGGATGGAACATCACCTTGAATCGCGCGGCAGAACTGGTGCCTGATGCGGCAATGATCCTGTCCGCAGGCGATAACGTCGATAATCGTTCCGAAACAGAATACGAAGCGCTGATGGGCGCAGAACAGTTTAAGCATCTGCCCTATGCGCCGGTTCGCGGCAACCATGACGACTCCAACTTAAGCCATGGTTACCACTATAACCTGCCCAACATGACCAATTATGCAAAGACCGGCGGCATCGGCGACTATTATTTCTCCTATGGCAACACCCTGGTGATGGCGCTTAACGCCAACAACAAAAACGTCACCGAGCATAAACAGGCGATGGAAGAAGCGATTGCCTCCCATCCCGACGCTAAGTGGAAAGTTGTGCTCATGCACTTTGACGTATACGGCGGCGGCAAGCACGCGGTAGAAGAACCCGAGAGCAATCATCTGGCCACTATTGGTCTGCGCAAATCGCTGGTTCCTATCTTTGAGGAGCTGGGCGTGGATATTGCTTTGACCGGTCATGACCATTCTTATGTCCGCTCTTATCTCATGAAAGATCAGATCGCTCAGAAAGACCAGCTGACTGATGCGGAAGGCGCGGTTATCGCGGCCAACGGCATTTTGTATATCACGGGAAGCTGTTCTTCCGGCGCGAAGTTCTACGATTTGGTTGGCAATCCGGAATGGGCTGCCTTTAAGGATCAGACCAAAGTCCCGCAGTTCTCCGTTTTGGAGGTCACGGACAACGAGTTTAACATCAAAACTTATATCTCCCCGAAAGATACAGCGCAGCAGCTTCAGCTTCTGGATGAAGTCAGCCTGAAGAAAGCGCCGACTGTGGAGGATCTTCAGACTTCTGTGGACAATGCGAAAGCGTTGAAAGAAGCGGATTATACGGCGGACAGCTTTGCAGCTTTACAGGAGATGATCTCCGCGGCGGAGGACACCCTGGCGCTGGAGGCTCCCACGGACGATCAGCTGCTGGAAGCTTTCGCCAATCTGGACGAAGCAGTGGACAGCCTGGAAGAAGCAGCAGAACCGGTTGACAAAACCGCTTTAACCGAGGCCATCGCAAAAGCGCAGGCGCTGTACGATGAGGCCGAGGTAGGCGAGGAGCCCGGCCAGTATCCCCAGGAAGCGATGGACGCGCTGCTTGCGGCAATCAATGTGGCAAACGAGCTTGCGGAAAATGACGCCGCTACTGCTGATGATGTGGCGGCTGCGGTGGAGGACTTAAACGAGGCGATCGCTGTATTCGAAGACAGTGTAGTCGAACAGCCCACTGAGAGCACCGAGTCTACCGAAAGCACGGAATCCACCGAAAGCACAGAGTCCACTGAGAGCACAGAATCCACCGAGAGCACCGAGTCTACTGAAAGCACGGAACCGGAAGAGTCTTCTGACACCAATGAGCCCGAATCTTCGGCTCCTGCGGATGTGAACGAGCCTTCGGACAACGATAACACCAACACCGGAACCGATAATAACAACAATCCTGCCGGCGGAAATACCGGAACGGAGGATAACGCTCAGACCGGTGAAAATATGGCGGCGGTCATTATCGGCGTATCCCTGCTGGGACTTAGCGCGGCCGGAGTGGTGCTGACAGCAAAAAAGAAAAGCAATAAATAATGAATGAGCATTGGTCTTTAGGGACGGATGCTTGTAACAGGGAAACCGCCGCCGGCTGATGTTTGGCCGGCGGCGGCGCCTGTTTTCATTGGGAATACATTTTTATCAGCCGCAGCTTAGCGGTGGGAGAAGCAATATGAATTGGAGAAACCGTTTTAACAAACGATATTTTTTGACCACAATCCTGCCGGTGGCTGTTGTCATACTGGCGACCTTAGCAAGTATTTATTTTATTAACCGGCAAACAGATGTTACGCTGGGAAGCAACCAGGGCGTATCCTATGAAAGGGCGGTTGTCACCCAGGTATTTGAGGAAAACTTGACAGAAGAGGATATCAGCGGCGCACAGACGGGGACACAGGAGGTAGAACTTCAGATTTTAAGCGGGCCCTATAAAGGGGAGACCTATCGGGTTACCAACTACGCCACCTATACATACAATGTGGTCTGCGAGCCGGGGACGCGGGTGATCGTCGTCATCAGCACTGCCGGGTCGGAACAGCTGGTAAACGTGTACACCTATGACCGCAGCATCCCGCTGTTTGTCATTATCGGGCTGTTTGCCTTGACCCTTTGTGTGATCGGCGGCTGGAAAGGGATTAAATCCCTGCTGGGCCTGGCATTTACCTTTTTTTGCATCATCCTTGTGTTTATTCCGCTTTTGTACCGGGGGCTTTCGCCTATCTGGGGCGCGATTTTGCTGGCAATAGCCGCCACCTTTGTTACGATGATGCTCATCGACGGCTGGAACGCCAAAACAGTGTCGGCGATTATCGGCACCATCCTATGTGTATCCATTGCCGGCCTTATCTCCACAGCAGTAGGGCATTTTGCCCATATTTCCGGCTTTACTATGGCAGACACCGAAGAGCTGGTGGTGGTAGCGCGAAGATCAGGCATGCAGCTGCAGGGGATTATGTTCGCCTCCATTTTAATCTCCTCCCTGGGAGCGATTATGGACGTGTGCATGTCGATTTCCACCTCCCTTAACGAAATTTTGGAGCACAATCCCCATATGACAAGGTTTCAGCTGTTCCGCTCCGGTATTAATGTGGGCCGGGATATGATGGGCACCATGTCCAATACCCTGATTTTGGCATTTACAGGAGGTTCCCTGACCTCTTTGTTGATGCTGAAAGCGTATGGGATATCCTTTAACCAGTTGTTCAGCTCCCCCAGCATTGCCACTGAGATTATCCAGGGCATGGCGGGCAGTATGGGCGTGTTTTTAGCGGTACCGATTGTGGCGTTAATTGCCGCCCAGTTGTTAACCTGGAAGAAAAAAGAGCATCCTGCACCCCAAGAGATCCCGAACGGGCAGGATACCCCGGCGTTGGAGCAGCCTGCCGCAGAGCAGCAATAGCTGATAAGCTTTTAATCGAACAAGGCTAAAAACCCGTTTGCAGTCTATATTTTGGGACTGCAAACGGGTTTTAACGCATACTTTATAATTTAGTCAAATGGCTCTTGTTCCTCTTCCTCTGGCAGAACCGGCAGAAATCTGTCGTTTTTCTTACAATATGACTAAGAACCGATAAAGTTCACAGTTGCTTCATAATCCTTTGTTACAGTGTTGATAGGATAGCAGGAGAGAAAGGAACAGCCGGCATACGGCGGGATGGTGCAGGAAAAGATGAGCAGGCTTATTCATATCAAGCGAAAGCAGCGGATTCTGCTTGCTTCGCTGCTGGTAGGCATTTTTATTGTATTGACGGTGGGGCTGATTGTGAAAAACTCCATCGACCGCAACAAACCCACGGAGGACCGCGCTTCGGTATCGGAAGTTTCGGGTATCCCCATCCATGAGGATATCCTGCCGGAAGGGTCCGAAGGGCGGCCGGGGATTAAGCGGAAAATAAAATATATTGTCATCCATGAGACGGCAAACCATTCTGAGGGTGCAGACGCCAAGGCGCACGCAGAATATTTAAAAAGCGGGAATTCCGGTACGACCTCCTGGCACTATACGGTAGACGATCACGAGATCTATCAGCATATTCCGGACAGCGAGGTGGCCTGGCATGCTGGCGATAAACTGGAGGAAGGCGGCGGAAATTTAAACGGCCTTAGCTTGGAGCTTTGCGTCAACGATGACGGCAGCTTTAATCGGACGTTTGATAACGCGGCAAAGTTTACCGCTTATCTTTTAAAAGAGTATGAGCTTTCGGTGGATGACATTAAACAGCATCACGACTTCAGTGGAAAAAACTGTCCCATGACCATTCGGGAAAAGGGAAGATGGCAGGAATTCCTGAATCTGGTGCGGCAATATCTCGCTTAGGGGCCTGGTTGCTGTAAAAGATCAAATAAGGGAAAAATATTTTAAAAATCCCTTGACAAACGAAAAATAGGTGTGTATAATATAACTCGTGTCTTAGATCTGGGTGTGGCGCAGATTGGTAGCGCGCTACCCTGGGGTGGTAGAGGCCGCAAGTTCGAATCTTGTCACTCAGACCAATCGGAGAGTTCCTATGGGAACTCTCCGATTTTTTTATGCTGGCCGTTTATTTGAGCCGAAAAGCGCTCCTATTCCTGAAGGATGCTGCTGGGGCAGCGCTTGACAATCGTGTGAAAGTCTGATATATTATAAGAAGTTGTATTCGCTTTTTTACAAAAATATAGAGGAGAAAACAAATGTTTTGTTCAAATTGCGGAAATGAAGTTGGATCAGGGATGGATGTTTGCCCCAAATGCGGCAGCAAGATCGCTCCGGAGGCGTCCGTCCCGCAGTCGAATGACACTGCATCTATGTGGAGCGCCCAAGCCGCTGCCGAGCAAAAAGCAGCCGGTCAGACTTGGGAAGTCGAGGCCCCCGCAGCACCTGCTCCGGAGGCGCCCGTTCAGCAGCCGGATAACACCGCGTCTATGTGGAGCGCCCAGGCCGCTGCCGAGCAAAAAGCAGCCGGGCAGACCTGGAATGCCGAAGAGCCCGCGGCCCCTGCTTCGGAGGCACCCGTTCAGCAGCCGGATGCATCTGCATCTATGTGGAGCGCCCAGGCCGCTGCCGAGCAAAGTGAGGCTGCGCCGGTTTGGAATGCCGGAGCACCTGCTGCACAGCAGGGTGAAGCTGCACCCGCTTTCCAGCCAGGGATGGCTGCGGCGGATCCGGCGGCACAGGCCATGCCGGCTGGGAATATGCCGTTTGCAGGAATGCAAATGCCCGTCGGGCAGCAAGGCGTGGCTGTACAGCCATCATGGTTCAAACGGCAATGGAAGAAGTTTTTACTGGTCACTGTTCCGGCGGTGGTTGTGGTCGTGGCAATCATTTTAGCCTTTAGTCCGATTCGCGCGTTTTGCATCCGCAATTTCGGATCTGCTCAAAGCTATCTTCAGTATGTGGAGGCTAATTCCAAAAACAGCACAGCAGCGACAGCGGCGAATCTTTATGAAAGCATTTATAACGCCTTTGCTATGCCGGAAGAACAAACAGTGGAGGCTCAACTTTCTTTTGAAGTTGGCGAAAATCTGTCCAATATGCTCCAAAGCATGGGCGGCGAGGCCATGGATCTTTCCTGGCTGCAAAATATTGTGATTACTGAAAACGCCACCATGCTGAAAGATGCTTACAACCTTCAGATAGGTCTTGGTAAAGATGACAATACGGTCATCTCGGCCGATATCATTATGGATTCGGCTAACAATCGTATTTTAATGGGATTCCCGGAGCTGAGCGAAGAATATGTCGCGATGGACTCAACCCAGATGGAAAGTGTATCCGGCAGCATGACGGAGATCGCCAACATGTTGCCTAATCCTAAAACGGTAAGAAATCTGCTAACTAAATATCTGGAGATCGTGACCGAAAATGTCAGCCAGGTAGAAAAAGGCAAAAACACCTTAACCATTGACGGCATTTCTCAGGAATACGCCACGTTGACTTATAAAATCACAGAGGCTGACGCTTATCGCATCGGGCAAGCGGTACTGGAAACTGCGCGGGACGATGCAGATCTAAAAGAAGCGATCGAAAGCGTGCAGAGCCTTGTGCCGAGCACGGGAACGAGCCTTTACGATCAATTCTTGGAAAGCGTTGACATCATGCTGAAGTCGATGCAGCAATCGGGCGAACCGGCTGCCAACACAAGCGAAATCATTACGATTGTGAACTATATCGGCGGAGGCGACGCGATTGTCGGCCGTTCGATTTCTATGATGGGTACAGAGGTCTTTTCCTACGGCGCGGTGGAAAGCGGCGATCAGCTTGCTGAGATGATCCAGATCAATTTGGATGGAAATACGGTGGCGCTGACCGGCAGCGGCACTATGCAGGGGGATCTTTACAACGGCAGCCATAGTTTGGATATAAACGGCGGCAGCTGTGTTGAGATGGAACTGAAAGATTATAATGTAAAGCTTGCAGAAAGCGGTGTGGCAAACGGTATTATCCGGCTCCAGCTTGGGGACGCGCTGTATGATTTGATGCCTTCCGAAACCGCCAGCGTTGTCCGCCTGCTGAATCCTGCGCTGGAAATAGAGAGTACCGGAGACCAGAATCAGGGTACCGGTTCTATACGGCTTTTGATGAACAACTCGGTTTTGTTAGGGATAACTGTGGAAGGACAGCGTAAAAATCCCGAGCCGATCAACATTCCCGATACAGTGGTGGATGTTCAGGACGCCGACGCAGTAAACGCATGGGTGCAGCAGTTTAGCCTTGACAAAGTGCTTGCCAAGCTGAAAGAAGCGGGAATTCCAGACACTTTGATTAGCCAGATCGAATCTTCATTCCAGGGCGGCATCTTCACAGATGAAACCTATGGCGGAAGCAGTTATGATGACTATGATTACAACTACGATTATAGTTATGGCTATGACTATGGCTATGGCTACGCTAATACGGCTAAGCGCTAAGAGCCATCGGGATTTCGGTAGTTTACATGTTTTAATTGAGTAGAAAACGGCGCTGATTTCATCATGAATCAGCGCCGGGATTTTTATAAAGACTTTGGGGCTTATCTATGCTGGTTGAAATTAAGAATATCCAAAAAAACTTTAAAGGAAAACAGGTGCTGAAAGGCGTTAGTTTCAGCCTTTCCAGCGGCATGTGCGCTGGGATTTTAGGCGCAAACGGCTGCGGAAAATCCACCTTGCTTTCCATCCTTGCGGGGGTACAAAAGCCCAAAAGCGGCTCTTTTTTGTGTGATGGGAAGGATCTTTTCAAACAGCCTTCTCTGCACGCGCAGCAGGTGGGATATGTGCCGCAGGGCACGCCGTTGATGGAAGAATTAACGGCAAAAGATAATTTGCTTTTGTGGTACGGTGCGGCTGAGATGAAAAAAGAACTGGACAGCGGCGTGCTGGCAATGCTGGGGATCGGCGCGTTTTTAAAGACGCCTGTCCATAAAATGTCCGGCGGCATGAAAAAACGGCTGTCTATTGGCTGTGCGATGGCCAAGCATCCGCCCATTCTGTTGTTGGATGAGGCGACCGCAGCGTTGGATTTGGTCTGCAAAGACAGTATTGCCGCCTATTTGACGCGCTATAAAGCGCAGGGCGGCATTTTGCTGCTCACCACGCATGATATGAACGAATTGGATTTATGCGATACCTGGTATGTTCTCAAGGATGGACGGGCGCAGCCCTTTGTATACAGCGGCGATATCCATGCGCTGATTCAGGCTTTTTGATATGAAGAAAACAGGGTTATATTTTTGGCTACAATTGAAAAGAAATCTCAAAATGCTGCCGTTTGTGCTGACGGTGGCAGTGGCGCTGTGCGTAGGACTGGCTTTGGTATTTCAGATTGTTTTGGCTCAGGATGCCGGCCGGGAGGATAAGCAGAAATTTAAAATCGGCGTTGTAGGCGAAACCGAGGACGGCTATTTGGGGTTTGGCATTGAGGCGCTCAAATCCTTTGATTCCTCCCGCTTTTCCATGGAAATCGTGGAGATGGACGAGGAAACGGCCAAAGAGCAGCTGACGAGCGGCGAGATTGCCGCTTATGTGGTGATCCCTGACGAGTTTGTGGAAAAAGCTGTGCAGGGAGAATTCCTCAGCCTGCGTTTTGTCAGCACTTCTGGAGCATCAAGCTTAAACAGTTTGTTTAAAGAAGAAATCACCGGCGTAATATCGGATATTCTAATGGCATCGCAGCAAGGTGTTTATGGGTTGGAACAGGCAATGCGTGCCGAGGATCCGGCCGTCCAGCCCGGCCGAACAATGGATAAGCTGGCCATTCAATACATCGATTTTATTCTGGATCGTTCTGAGCTTTGCCAGGTGGAAATTTTAGGGATCGCCGACAATCTTTCCATGCCCGGGTATTTTCTGTGCGGGCTGCTCACATTATTTTTATTCTTTTTAAGCATCCCTTTTGCACCGCTGCTGATAAAAAAGGATATGTCGTTTTGCCGCGTGCTGGTCTCCAAAAGAATATCCGCCGTAAAGCAGGTGTTTTGCGAATATGCCGCCTTTTTCATTCTGATGTTTGTGCTAACGGCAATTCCGGTTTCGCTGTTATTATTAAACGGTGTAAATGTTCCGGAACTGGCGGGCTTTTCAGGGGATATGCTTCCCCTTTTGTGGGTGCGGCTGCTTCCTTATGTGGCGGTGGTCAGCTGCTGCGGCTTTTGGGTGTTTGAGGTTGTTTCGGATCTTATCAGCGGGGTTCTGGCACAGTTTGTCGTTTCGGTTGCCCTCTGCTATATGGGCGGATGCTTTTATCCGATTTCTTTCTTTCCGGACATCATGCAGAAAATAGCGATGGTTTTCCCATCCGGTTTGGCGAGAAGTTATCTGGCGGGCTGTATAAACGGGAGTTATTCCTGGTTTTCGCTTTTGGGACTGCTCTTTTATTTTGCGCTCTTTTTTGGCGCGGCAGTTGCGGTGCGCTGCGGAAAAATCCGAAAAGGGGGCAGTGCGGCATGAAACATCTAAAAAAGGCTTTGATGTGGTATATTTTACTCCACAAGCGGTTGTTTAAAAAAGCGGGATTTCTCATGGCGCTGGCGCTGATTCCTGTCTTTGCGCTGGCAGTGGGGCTGATTGCACAGCAGGAAAGCGGCATTTTGCATGTTGCGCTCGCCGCAGAGTCCTCGGATGATCCTGCGGCGATGCAGGCTATTAATGAATTGCGGCAGGGGACAAACCTGATTCAGTATATCGTGTGCGATTCGCCTGATGGGGCGGAGGAATATGTAAAAATCGGCAAGGCGGACAGCGCTTGGATTTTCGGTGAAGATTTCGGACAGCTGATAGCCGATCGATTTATGAGAAAAACCGAGCAGCCGGTGGTGCGGATCCTGGAGCGGGAAGACACGGCGCTGCTGCGCATTTTGCATGAAAAATTGTTTGGACAGCTATTTAAAGACGGGTCGAAAACGGTGTATTTGCAGTTTGTCCGCCAGCAGGTGCCGGAACTTGCGTCCTACAGCGATCAGCAGCTTTTCGAGTATTATGATTCGGTTCAGATGGGAGAGAATCTGTTTTCGTTTTCCTATATGAACGGCGAAAAAGCGGAAAACAACGCCGGCGCCAATTATCTGCTGCTGCCGGTTCGCGGGCTTTTGTCAGTGCTTGTGGTGCTTACAGGGCTTGCGGCGGCGCTGTATTATATACGGGATGAAGAGCAGGGGACTTTTTCGTGGATATCCTTCCGGGTGAAACCCTTTGCAGCACTGGGAGTCCAGTTTATCCCGATTGCCATAGCGGCGGTGGTGATGCTGCTTTCGCTGTTTTTTAGCCGCCTGACCATCTCCCTTTCCCGGGAGCTTTTGTGTTTAGTATTGTTTATTCTGTGCTGCACGGGATTTTGCTCCCTTGTGCGCTTGCTTTGCAAAGGGATGAAGCCTCTTGCCATGCTGCTGCCCCTTGCGGCGGTAGTGATGATCGCCGTTTGTCCCGTATTTATGGATTTTACAGAACTGCGTCCTGTTCAGATGCTGTTCCCGCCATACTATTATATAAACGGGATGCATAGCGATGCCGCTTTGCTGCAAATGGCGCTGTATGCCGTCGTGACGATTACAGGTTATTTAATGCTGTCGCGGCTGACAAGGCGGACCTAGCCGAACGGCAATTTTCCGGCGGCTGCAGGCAACCGGTGAGGCGTGGTGTCAAATCGGTTACCGAAGCAGAATGATTGCGCAAAACATAAGAAAGTCAAGAATAATTGCATAATATATGGATCTTCCAAAGCGAATGAGGGTGTTGCAAAATAGTTGTTTTGCGCGCCCTCATTTTTTTATAAAAAATGCTCTGCTTTCGTTTTTAGCGGCTTTTGCCATGACACAAGGAATAATAGCAATCCTGTCTGAAATACTTTTAATGCGCTTATTTTCTTTTGTAAAATGATAAAATTGGGTGAATGGTGTTGATATTTAAGAAAAAGTCTGGTATGATTTTACAATGGAATCTTTTATATGGCAAATAAAAAACCGGCGTTTTATAAAAACAGCCGGGGATGTTTGCTGCACAGCAGTCATCTGGCGCGATCTTAACAGCAAGGGAACAGGCTGTTTTTCAAGCGGCTGTCATCAATAACCTGCCAAAAACCTGTATATTTTTGCTTTCATTGCCATATAGGATTTTTGCCTGCACGATATTGATTATCTATCCTTTGTATTTGCGAACTGAAGGGAAAAGGCAACACAGCAGTTAGAAGTTTGTAAAGCAGAAAGGTATGAGTAAGTATTGAAAAAGTTAGCGCAGTTTTTAGAGGGGCATCGCTTTACGGCGTTTTTTCTTAATCGCAGCAATTTTGCGTTGATTTATATCACCGTTTGTATTCTGTGGTTTTTCCCTTTGCTTGGTTGGCTGATTGATCCGTTGAGCAAGGTTTGTTTTGTCTGGGGTGCCGGTTTGATTTTGTGGGATCTCCTCACCAGGCGGCGGATGTTTAAAGGGGTTTACTGGGCGCTTCCTTTGCTGATGATTGCGGCGTTTGGCATTACAATCCTATTAAATATTCAGTACAGCTTTTATATGGGAATTAAGCATCTGATCTATTTGGGAATCAGCCTGCTGATTTTATACGGCCAGGATCGGAAAAGCTCTTTTGAAGAACTTAAAAAGCTGCTGTACAGACTCAATCTCATTATTATCGGCGTCGTATTCTGTGCCGGAATAGTGTCGATTGTTATGTTTGTTTTTAAAATCTCCTTTACCTTTTATAATGACGACACCCTTCTGCGGCAGGGATTTTTGGAAAACCGGTTGTTCGGGGTATACACAAGCCCCAATACCGGTGCGCTGTTTGTCATTATCAGCCTGGCGGCTATGATGATTAATTCGGTTATCAAACATCAGGGGAAAATGAAGTTTCACTGGTTTTACTATGTTAATTTGGTTGTCCAGGCGATCTATTTTTCCCTTACGCTGTCTCATGGCGGCACCTTGACGCTGGTTGCCTTTTTTATCCTGCTTACCGTATGCTATATTTTCCCCAAAATGCAGGCGGCCAAAGGAACACTCAAGGCGGTTGGGGTCAGTTTGTTGGCGGTTGTAGTATTAGCCGGCGGTTCCAATGTCCTTGTTCAGGGGATTCAGTATGGGATGTCTTATGTTCCCGGTTTTGTGGAGATGGTTAAACAGCCGGAAGAACCGGCAACCCCTGGAAAGACTGAACCCCAGCAGAATAAAGTGGATTTTGAGCGGATTGAATCCGGTGACGATTTGTCAAACGGCCGCATTACCATCTGGACCGGCAGCTTAAAGGCGCTGCGCCAGCATCCGCTGTTTGGCTATGCCAACATGCTTTGGGACGAGCAGGATGAGCTGCGGTTTGAAACCTCGGATTTTTCCGCATCTGAGCTGGAATGGCTGTACCGGCATAACGGAAACCTTCATAATGCCTATGTTCATATTGCTGCCTATAGCGGGATCGTCGGGATTACCCTGTTTTTGATTTTAGGCCTTTTGCTGGTAAAAAAGGTCGGCGTGGTTATGCTGCGCGGGCGAAAAGATACGGTTTACTTTAGCCTGATATCCCTTCTGGTCTGTATTATCGGCGCAATTGCCGCTAACGGCATGGTAGAGGCCCATCTGCTGTATACCAGGCAGGACCCCTATGGAGCCATTTTCTGGCTGTATGTAGGTGTGACGGCGCTGCTGGCGGAGCTATACCAAAACAGCGATAAGTACTATCCGGCCGGCAGCAAACATACAGAAACCTTTGCCCTTGCGGCAGACACGCCGTTTCAGGTCCTCAACTGTATGAACTTTGTACTGGGCAACACTGAGGCCTGTGCAGGAAAGTCGGATATTTATATTTATCATCAGTTTAAAAATTCCCGGGAGATCGCCGGGCGTTTAAGAGACAGCGGCATTTTTAATCATGTGTACGACGTGGAGGTGCAAAAACAACGCTCCCCGTTTATGCAAAAGTGTGTGACCATATACCGTCTGCTGCTTCCGAAAAAGGCTTTCCGGGCGATGGCGGGCAAACAGGCGCCTGTGTACCGGACAAACTATCAAAATATCTGTGTAAGTTTCCCCACCGCGATGACGATTACCCTGCACAATGCTTACCCCAGGGCAAAGGTCATTTATTTGGAGGACGGCATCGGCTCTTATTTTGGCGATCTGACAACGGAATATACATCCCGGCTGTTTAAGCTGGCTGATCGCTTTTTTGCCAACGGTGAATGGGCGCTGCGGGCGGATGAGGCTTACTTATCCAATCCTCAGCTGTCTGGAAACGGGCTGTCCTGTGAAACGCATCGTCTGCCGCGGATGGAAAACGGGGAAAAGGGGAGTTTAATCCAAACCGTTTTTGATTACCGGGAAAACGATCTCTATAAAGACAGCGTTGTATACCTGACGCAGCCTTTGGAGGAAAAAGAGCACTACCTGCCGGAGAGCGAAAAAGAGCTTGCAGAGATCCTGCGTGATACGCAGCAGGAAAAACTGGTTGTGCGGATCCATCCCCGCCAGAGCGGATGGGAGATGCCGGGCGTTACAATAGATGCCTTTGCCAACCTGTGGGAGCTGGAGTGCGTTCGCCAGATCTGCGACGGCAATATTTTAATCGGCGCGTTTTCCACAGCGATGTTTATGCCGAAGATCCTGACGGATATGGAACCTGTCTTGATTTTTACCTACAGGCTCTTGTTTTCGCAGTATGACGACCCGTTTTGGAAAGGTGCGGAACAGTTTATTGAAACATTCCGCGCATCCTATCGGGATCCTTCCAGAATCTATGTTCCCAAAACCTTTGACGAGCTGCGGGAACTGTTGACCTCTTTACAGGATAAAAAGTAGAATACAAAAAAATTAACAATAAAAACCGCCTTTGGCGGTTTTTATTGTTTTACTTTTATCTTGTGTTTTCCGGTCCGTTCGCTATAATAAAATAGAACCGACTGCAAACTGCCGCGGAATTTTTTAAAATTCTGTCGGCTTTCCTTTTGTTGTCTAAAAGACTTTGCGAGGGGCGTGGCCATCACCGTGAGAAAATCTTATGAAATGGATATGTGCAGCGGACCGCTGTTTAGCAAAATCATCCTGTTCGCTTTGCCGCTGATGTTTTCGGGTATCCTGCAGCTTTTGTTTAATGCCGCGGACATTATCGTGGTAGGGAATTTTACCGACAGTACGGCCATTGCGGCGGTGGGCGCCACCTCGTCGCTGATTAACCTGTTAGTCAACCTGTTTATCGGCATTTCGGTGGGCGCCAACGTGCTGGTCGCCCGGAGCATCGGTGCCGGAGACGCGAATGGCGTACATCAAACCGTCCACACGGCTATTTTGGCGGCGGCGGTCTCTGGCTTTGTGATGATTTTTGTGGGAATTTTACTGTCCCGCCCTTTGCTGGAGTTAATGGGTACGCCGGACAATGTAATCGATCAGGCGACGCTGTATATGCGGATCTATTTTGTAGGAATGCCGGCGATACTGCTGTATGACTTTGGCGCGGCGGTGCTGCGGGCGATTGGGGACACCCGGCGGCCGCTGTACTTTTTGCTGATCGCCGGCGTCGTCAATGTAATTTTAAATCTTGTGTTCGTCATCCTGTTCCATTTGGGAGTGGCGGGCGTCGCTATTGCTACGGTAATTTCCCAGTTTATTTCAGCGGGACTGGTGATGTACTGCCTGATCCGCAGCAACGGTGTGTGCAAGCTGGTGCTCTCCGAACTGCGCATCCACAAAGAGCAGTTAATCGCTATTTTAAAGGTGGGCCTTCCCGCCGGGCTGCAAGGCGTGATCTTCAACATCTCCAACGTGCTGATCCAGTCTTCCATTAACAGCTTTGGATCAAGTGTGATGGCGGGGAATACCGCTGCCAGCAATATTGAGGGCTTTGTCTACACCTCGATGAACGCGGTTTATCAGACCTCTTTAAGCTTTACCAGCCAGAACTTCGGGGCCCGCAACTTTAAACGGATTAACCGGGTGCTGCTGGAATGCCTTGGTTTGGTGACGGTAGTCGGCCTTGTTTTGGGAAATGCCGCATACTTTTTCGGAAACACCCTGCTGGGGATCTACACCGATGAAGCGCAGGTCATCACCTACGGTCTGGAGCGGCTGGGAGTGGTCAGCGTCACTTACTTCCTCTGCGGCGTTATGGATGTGCTGGCGGGCAGTATCCGGGGAATGGGATACTCCATCCTGCCTATGATCGTGTCGCTGACAGGAGCCTGTTTGCTCCGGATCGCCTGGATTATGACGGTCTTTCAGGCGAGCCACACCCAGTTTAGCCTGTATATCTCCTATCCGATCTCCTGGGCGATTACAGCTGCGGCTCACATCATATGTTATATCATTGTTCACCGGCGGGTGTCCCGGCGCGCTTCCCAGGCGGTGGAGAAGCCCGTAGGAACTTGAGCGGGATAGAAAAAATCAAGACGCCTTTAAAGACAGGAGGGTTTTTGTGATTACTTACCGGCAGGTGGACAAAACTGATTTGCCTTTGTATGACTGTATCCCGATGGAGGTTTTTGTCACAAGCTGTTTTAAAATCCAAAAGATTGATCGGGGACTGGGCGGCTTTACGCTGATCGAGACGCCGGTTAAGCCTTACCGAAAAGATTTCCGGGCCGGCGAGGATGGCGCCGCGTGCTGGGAAAAACAGTTTGATCTTGCAAACTGGGCGTTTTTTATGGCGTTTGACGGAGAGCGTCCTGTGGGCGGGGCCGCAGTCGCTTCCCGCACCCCAGGCGTTCATATGCTGGCCGGCCGGGAGGATCTCGCAGTATTGTGGGACATCCGGGTGGAGGATGGTTATAAGCGGCAGGGCGTCGGCCAAAAGCTGTTTGAGATGGCGGCCGGCTGGGCCAAAGGCCAGGGCTTATCCCAGATGAAAATCGAGTGCCAAAACAACAACGTCCCGGCGGTGAAATTTTACCATAAGCAGGGGGCGGTGCTGTCCATGATCGACGAATACGCCTATTACAATGAGCCGGAGTACCGCTGCGAGGTTCAGCTCATCTGGTATCTAGACTTATAAGATAAAAAGACGGCAAGCAGTATGCTTGCCGTCTTTTTATCTGCTATTTTATTATCGGGCAGGTACCGGCTTATCGCTGGGGCTTCTGCGGTACCGCAGGTAAAGATATAGGCCTATTGCTGCAACTACAAGCTCGGTGATGGGGAAGGCCAGCCACACCCCGGTCATGCCCCACAGCGCCGCGAACAAAAACGCCGCGGGGACGATGAGGAACAAGCCTCTTAACAGGGAGATGATATGCGCGGGGAGCGCTTTTTCCATCGAAGTAAAGTACATGGAAATAATGATGTTAAATCCTACGAAGATCACCGAAGTAAAATAAAGCTTTAGTCCTTTTTCAGCAATTTCCTGTAGGCTCTGGCTGCTTTCGCTGTTAAACAGCTGGACGATCGGCCCGGCAAACAGAAAGAGAACCAGGTAAATCACACAGGCAAGGACTGCCATAAGGATCAGGGCGTAGCGTAAAAACAGCCGTTGGGATTTTTGGTTGCCCTGCCCGTGGGATACGCTGACTAGCGGCTGGATTCCTTGGGCGATGCCGGTAAAGACGGCGATTACCACCAAAGAAATGTTGGCGATAACCCCATAAGCCGCTACTCCGGTGTTTCCTATGAGCCGGAGGATAATGCTGTTAAATACGATCATAACAATGCCGGAGGACACCTGCGCCAGCATGGACGGAAAACCCAGAGAGCAGGTGATCCTTATATTGCCTGCCTGCAAAGGCGCTTTTACTAAATGGAAGCCCTTGGATTTTTTCAGCCAGTGGGGAGACATAATCAGAATGCCGATAACCGGCGCCAGGCCGGTGGCTAAAACGGCTCCAAAGATTCCCATCCCTAAGGGGAACATAAACACATAATCCAAAAGGATGTTGGATAGGCTTCCGCTTACGGTGGCGGCCATGGATAGCTGAGGATTGCCGTCGTTGCGGACAAAGCATAACAGGATATCATTTAGCAAAAATGCCGGGGAAAACAGCAATAATACCTGTAAATAGGTGTTGGCCATTTCAAAGGTGGCTTCATTAGCTCCCAACAGGCGGATGAGCGGGCCGGAAAAAAAGAGGCCGGTCAGCACAAACAAAAGGGAAAAACCGGCGGCCAGATACAAGGTGTTTACATACACCATGTTGGCCTCCTGGTGCTCGCCCCGGCTTTTGCAGACCGAGTATTTGGTGGCACCGCCGATGCCCAGCATCAGCCCGACGCCGTGGACAAAGTCATAAATCGGGATCGCTAAGTTTAATGCCGCCAGGCCGTTTGTTCCAAGGCGTTGGGCGACAAAGAAAGTGTCGGCTAAAATATAGCAGGAGATCGCCAGCATCCCCAGGACACTCAGCGACGTGTATTTTGTAAACTGCCCCAAGGGCTTTGCAGATTCCATTGCGTGACATTGCTCCTTCGATCCGCTTTGAGGAACAAAAAAAGCGTTGCTATTTTGTATCTTCATAGGCCTATCGATACAAAATACAACGCTTGTTTTACCCGGCGGCAAATATGAATTTAGTTTTTAATAGGATAGCAAAACAATCCGTTCCTGTCAAGGGGGCTCGCCGATTTTTTAATATGACGGCTGTAGGAGTTACAATGATGTGTGACAGAAGGGGAAAAAAGATAGCAAATAGGAAAGACCTGTGTTAAGGTTAAGTTGCTCACACCAAACCGAAAGAAGGTCATCCTATTTGCTATGAATAAGATAACACAAACCATGCGGTTTCGGCAAGCGGTAATAGAATATTCTCTGGAACATGGTGTGACAAAAGCAGCTATCCGCTATCACTTAAACCGCCAATA
>CALXBH010000004.1 GCA_944386475.1 uncultured Clostridia bacterium
TCTGTTTACGCAGCCGAAGGCTGCGGCAGCATCGCCCAGGACGGAAGCCAGCGGCTTCCATCCTGACCGACGCTCTGATTCACTAAGTTCTACCGTGCAGGTGTCCAACTTGCACTTGCAATTTGCGAAATAAATTTATCAAAAATTGTCCTTTTTTCCCGATCCTCAGATTATGTCTTTATGGAGGTGCAAAAGGGGGTGAAGTTATGGCGAGCCCTCTGGATAAGGAAACCATCGAATATTGCGACCGGTATCTGAAAGCAACCATTCGGAATATTCGATGTGACCATTTTGTTCATTTAGTCAAGCCCTCAAAGTATAATCTGACATTTGTGAATTTGGATCAATTTGAGAATGAGCTGGCTTCTGAAAAAACGGAGCCAGAAAACTCACTTTGCGAATACATAGATGTACCGGGGGCTCAAATTCCAATCCACGATCCCGAAATTTATCACGCCTTAATGTCATTATCCCCTATGCAACGTTCCATTTTACTGCAAAATATCATTCTCAAGAAAACGATAAAAGAACTATCCATACAATTTCACACCACTGAACGAAAAATCAAGTACCAAAAACACTTGGCGCTGGAAGAGCTAAAAAGGAGGATTTCATTTGAAAAATAAACCGCTTCCGGAGGAACTTATCCGGAAAGCTTTGGAGGGTGAGGAAAAAGGAGTGGAGAATCTATTGTGCTTTTACGCTCCCTATATTGACCGCTGCTCTAAGGTGGCCGTTTTCTATCACGGCGATCTCTATTACACCTGTATCGATAATGATCTCCGACAGGAAATCATCTGTGGTATGCTGGATGCCCTAGAACGGCTAAGAGCGAAATTGGGGTACCACCCGCAAGGTCCTGTCATTATTTTAAACCCTTTCTGTTAAATCTGTCTTTCGACTGATGATATCTGTACCTTGACAAACATGCCGGCTTTATCCGGCATCATGGTAGCACACTGCGGAACGATCCGGCGAGCGGCGCTTATGCGAATAACCTGATACTTGACACCTATCAGCCGCCACGACCCGGGATAATGAGCCTTGCCGTTGGAGCTTAGCAGTACTGCTGTTTTGGCAGCTATGGTAATCTTGCACCATAGAGCGGAGGTGGTATGAACCTTGTGCAATCATTGCACAAAGTCACTCCGCCGCAGTGTGTCCCCCTATGGAGGGGCCGAAATATCCATACACACCAAAGGAAGTGAAAACATCATGGAAATGTCTGTTGACCAAATCAAAGAGATTATCTGCTCGGATTCTGATATGAAGGAAACGATTGATGCTATGCCGCCCAATCTCTCTTTAAAGCACATTATCCGTTTCTTAGGTATGCCGGAATCCACAGTTTACAAAATTACGAGGCAGCCCTCTTTTCCCAAGTTGGATGTAGGGATCTCCTCGTTTATTGTTCCGCGGCCACTTTTTCTGTATTGGTACTACCAGCATTGTTTTTTTCCTTCAACCTAAAAAGCGTTATTTGACAAATCAAAAATAAGCGGTTATATTGACAATACGGCAGAACCTTGAAAATTCAATATATCTGCTTATGATGATTTCTTTGGTTTCAACAAATTTGCTCATCTTACTTCCAAACAGAAAGGTTGTTTGTTGAAATGAAAAAGAAGAAAAAAATCACCCGGGCCCCTAAGGGGTCCGGGCATATCAGGCAACGCAGTGACGGCAGTTATGAAGGGCAATATTACTTTGAAGGGGAGCGCCTGAGCATTTATGGAGAATCTTACGATGAAGTTCGGTCAAAACTGAATTTGATCCTAGACGATATCTACCACAAAAACTATAGCAAGGGCTGTATGATGCCATTGTGGGTCTATCTTTCCTACTGGGCTAAGAAGTATACAAATCTTCGGCCCGGCAGCGCCCCCAATTATCGCACTTATATTGAAGGGCATGTGCAAAATTCCCGCATTGGAAGTACTCCTTTAAAGCTGCTGACCTTGGATGACTTTCAAGCCTTTTTTAATCGTCTGAAAAAACAGGGACGCCTTGATGGGAAACCAGGAGGCTTGTCACCTAAATCCCTGCGCAATATCTATCAGATGATGAATCAGGCCTTGGACTATGCTGTCAGTCATCTGCGCTTTCTCACAACTAATCCCATGAACGGAGTAATCCTTCCCAAAGTGCCTAAGCCTAAAATCCAAGTGATGGATCGAGAGGATCAGCGAAAAGTCGAAACCTGTATACACCAGGAAGATATAGTGAATGAACTCCTTATCTATATTGACCTGTATACAGGCCTTCGCATCGGTGAGATCACCGCTCTCCAATGGCCGGATATTGCCCCGGATAAAAGCTCTTTCAGGATTACCAAAAGTCTGGAGCGGCTATACAAAGAAGACGCAAAAGAGCGGCCGGAATATATCCCTTTAGACCCTCAATGTTATGAGAAGCCCACCAAAACCGCCTTGTATTTTGGCCCGCCTAAAACAGAGAGCGGCAAAAGGATTGTGTACTGTATCGAAGCTGTCACGCGGGCCCTTCAAAAAATTGAAGAGTATCAAATAGAAAATGGCATCTACAATCCAAAAGGGTTTGTGTTCTTAACCAAACGCGGCACGCCTTATGAGCCGGATAACTACCGTTCCAAGGTATTCCGTCCGTTTTTGGCAAGGGCAGACTTGGCAGGGTACACCCCGCACTCGCTCCGGCATACCTTTGCCACCCGCGCTTTTGAGCTGAGCATTGACGCGCCGACGCTGGCCAGCCTTTTAGGCCATGCGCAGTCGTCTACAACCCTCAACATGTACGGCCATTCTAAGGAAAATCACCGAAAAGAGGCTATGCAAAAACTAAGCGCTATCGAATCAGATTCTTCCGATTCAGAATCTGCATAAATCATAGAAATTATGTGAGGCAGATTCAAAAAAGGGATCAATAGCGGTACGATTAGCGGTATAACCGCAGTAAACAGTGTCCGCAGCGGTCTTCCAAAAAGGAGGTAAAAATGTCATGATCTGGAGCATTAGCGGTATAAAATGCAACTTTAGCGGTATGGATTTTTGGGCATGGAAAAACCCGCAAAGCCAGTAGCCATGCGGGTTTCGGTGGTTGCGGGGATAGGATTTGAACCTATGACCTTCGGGTTATGAGCCCGACGAGCTACCGAACTGCTCCACCCCGCGCTATATTAAATTGTGCCCTCTAAATCGTAGGGTTATGAGCCCGACGAGCTACCGGACTGCTCCACCCCGCGATATTTCCCTCTTTTAGAGAGCTTATTAATAATACCATAGAAATCGCTCCCTGTCAAGAGGGGAAGAAGAAATATCTTGAAAAATAGTTTACATATTGTATAATTTAATTATAGATATACGAAAATTATCCGAAAACAGCCTCTTTAAAGGATTCCCACCACTCCACAATAGCAAAACGGATTTCATACTTAGGATCGCTTTCCACCAAATCCACCTGTTCATCTGTGAGGGCTTGCTCCAGCTCTTCCTCCGGCTGGGCGGCGGGAAGGCAGAGAGGCGGATACAAGACGCACCACCAGTTATGCCCTTCTGCGTCACCAATGGTTATCCGCAAAGCGTCATACCGGCCGGCCGGCATGGTGACCTCCCCATACTGGCGGGTGTCAAAAAACATGTTGGTCAGCTCTGCTTTGACCGGATAGTCATAGCCCTGCTTTCTAATTTCGTCTTCCGCGATCTGCCGCACATTTTCCAACTGGGAGGCAACCTTTTGCTCAGCGTTTTGTTTTGTCTGGGCATAAAACAGATCCCCGGTCTCCGCCAGAATGCGGTCGCGGACCTGGAGTTTTAGCGCCTGGTCTTCCTGAGAATCGGAATTGGCCAGAATATGCAGCCGTAAAACCTGCTGCCGGATCTGGCTGCACTGGGATGCAAAGCTTCCTACGCTGCAAAAAACGATCGAGCAGATCAACCCGATCACCAGCGCGATTTCCCATTTGTAAATTCGTTTCATAAAAAAATCCGTCCTTTATAAAGCTTGTTGGCTTTAGTGTGGACGGAATTTTTTTCCTTTAATCATTAAAGATTATTTTTATGGAAAGCGATTTTTACAGGGATGTTTTTACTCCTCATCGCAGATGATCGCGCCGTACTCCAGCGGCTGACAGAGGAAAATCGCTTCCATGTCATCCTCCAGCTGGTTTAAGCAGCGGGAGGCTTTCCGTTTGCTGTCAAACAGGCCGAATACCGCGGAACCGCTTCCGGTCATCATGCTGCCCAAAGCGCCGGCTTCCAGCATTTGCTCCTTGATCTGCTGGACAAAGGGGGCTTTGACTGCGTCTTCCAGTACGTTTTGCATGGAGGTGCCCAGCTGTTCCAGATTCCCGGAGACGATCTCCGCTACCAGCTGATCCACGTCCGGGTGCTTTTTCGGCTTATGTTGGTCATAGGCTTTATACGCCTCGGCGGTGCTGATCCCTTCGTGGGGCTTGGCCACCACAAACCAGCAGTCCTCCGGCAGGTTGGGAAGGGGGGTGAAGATATCGCCCACGCCTTCCGCCAGCATGGTGCCGCCCATAATGCAGAAAGGGATGTCCGCGCCGCAGTCCACGGCGATGTCGCACAGTTCCTCTTTGGTAAGCCCTGCCTGGAAAAGCTCGTTTAACGCCACCAGCGTGGCGGCGCCGTCGGCGCTTCCGCCGCCAAGGCCCGCTTTGGATGGGATTTCTTTTTTAATAGCGATTTCAATGCCGGGATTTTCCATTTCCGTTTCTTTAAAAAACGCATCGGCGCACCGGCAGGCGATATTGGTTTGATCCAATGGGACGTCGGGGCGCTTGCAAGTAACGGACATGGCTCCGGTCTGATTTTTTGTAACTGTAACATAGTCGCACAGGTCGATTGCCTGCATAATCATTTTCAGTATGTGATAACCGTCTTCCCGGACGCCGCATACGTCCAGCGCCAAATTAAGCTTTGCGGGTGCTTTTACGGTTATACTGTCCAAAACAAAACCACCGTTCCTTTCATCATAAAACGTGGGAAGCTGTCTTACCGGCTTTTACCGGGGTTAAGCTTTCAATAAATCGTTGGATTCGCTTGAGGGCTTCGTCCAGGTGCTTGAGGGAATAAGCATAAGACACCCGCACATGGCCTTCTCCGCTGGCGCCGAAGGCGGTACCCGGAATAACGGCTACCCGCTGGGCGTGGAGAAGCTGCTCACAGAACTCGTCCGAGGAAAGCCCCGTGCTTTTGATCGAGGGGAACACATAAAAGGCGCCCTCCGGTTCAAAGCAGGAAAGCCCCATCCGCCGGAATCCATCCACTAAAAAGCGGCGGCGGATATTGTATTCGTCCACCATCATCTGGATGTCGTCGTCGCAGTTTTTAAGGGCCTGAATCGCCGCATACTGGCTGGTGGTGGGGGCGCACATAATGGCGTACTGATGGATTTTTAACATCTGCTGGATAATCGGCGCCGGTCCGGCGGCAAAGCCCAGCCGCCAGCCGGTCATGGCATAGGCTTTGGAAAAGCCGTTAATCACCACGCACCGCTCCCGCATCCCGGGGAGGGAGGCGATGGATACATGCCGGCCGTTATAGGTAAGCTCCGCATAGATCTCGTCGGATAAAACCAGAATGTTGTGCTCCCGCAGCACCGCGGCTATTTCCTCCAGATCCTCCCGGCGCATGACCGCGCCGGTGGGGTTGTTGGGGTAAGGGAGGATTAAAAGTTTGGTGCGGTCGGTGATTTTTTCCCTTAGCTCCTGAGCGGTCAGGCGGAACTTGTTTTCCGCTTTGGTGGGGATAGCCACTGCTTTCCCGCCGCTTAAGGTGACGATGGGAGCATAGCAGACAAAGCAGGGCTCGGGGATTAATACCTCATCCCCATTGTCCAGCACCGTCCGAATGCATATATCGATGGCTTCGCTGCCGCCCACCGTGACCACCACTTCATCCTGGGGGTGGTATACAAGGCCAAACCTCCGGGCCATATAGTTTGTAATCTCCACCCTTAAATCTGCCAGCCCGGAGTTGGCGGAATACTGGGTTTTTCCCTGGGCCAAAGAGTCCATACCCGCCTTGCGGATCACCCAGGGGGTTTTAAAATCCGGCTCGCCGATCCCCAGGGAGATCACGCCTTCCATCTCGTTGGCGACGTCAAAATATCGCCGGATGCCGCTGGGCTTTATATCTTTTGCCTTTTTCGACAGGATCGAATCATAATCCACTGGGGTCACAGAAGTGTCACTCCTCTTTCGTCCTCCGGTTCGTCGTACATAATCACGCCGTTTTCTTTGTACCGGGATAAAATAAAATGGGTCGCCGTGCTGAGCACCGAGTCCAGAATGGCTAACCGGTGGGATACAAACATCGCTACATCCTTAAAGTCCTTGGCGGTTACCCGTACCGACAGATCATACCCGCCGGACATCAGATAAACGCTTTCTACCTCGTCGTACATCATAATGGTGCGGGCGATTTCCTCAAAGCCCAGGTTGCGCTTGGGCGTCACCTTCAGCTCAATAATGGCCGTCACATGCTCCGGCCGCAGCTTGTCGTAATTGACGAGCACCTGATAGCCTTTGATAATCCCCTCTTTTTCGTACTTCTCGATGCGTTCGGCCACGTCCTGCTCGGTGGTGCCCAGCATGGCGGCTAAACGCTCGTTGGAAAAGCGGGCGTTTTCCTGCAACAGCTTTAACAGCTTATCCATGGTAAGCCTTCCTTTCTGTACTTTTCTGTGTTATCACAACAGGCGGACCGCTTTGGATAAGCCGGCCGCCTGTTTTTTTAGACGATTACAGGGTGATAAAATGGGGCTTGCGGGCGGCAAAATAGGCCGCGTAAGAAAATCCGCATTCTTTTAAAAGGGCGTAAGCCTCTATGACGCCCTTTCCCATGTCCCCGGTGCAGTGGGCGTCGGAACCAACGGTAATAATCTCGCCCCCCAGCTCCCGGTACCGCATTAAATAGGGCTTGTGGGGCATGGTGAGCCCCAGCTTTTGCCGCAGGCCGGAGGTGTTTATTTCAATTCCCTTTCCGTTTTGGATGAGGGTTTTTAAAATTTCATCGATCAGATCCCCGTAGGGTGCCATGTCTACGGAAATGCCGTGCTCCCCGGTGATATACCGGAGGGGATAGGTCAAATGTCCCAGCACGTCCAGGCGGTTGTGGCGCACCATGGCGAGCATTTCGGTGTAGTATTCTAACAGCATCTGGGGAAGGTCAAGGGCCGGGTCGCTGTAGTCAGCGCACCAAAAGTCGTCCCGGTTCGCGCTGTTGTGCAGCGAGCCGATGACAAAATCGTATGCGTGGGCGTTTAAAATCTCGTCTGCAAACGCTGTGTCCTGCATAGCCTGCCCCAGCTCGATCCCCTTTAGAATGGTGAGCCCCGAAAATTCCCCGCAGCTTTGCAGCTCTTCCGCCGCGCGGAAGGAATCCCGGCAGCGGGCGCGGTAGCTATCCTTATCCGGGTCGTTTGCTTCGCAGTGGTCGGTAAGCGTCCAGACCGAAAGGCCGATGTTGGCCGCCTGCCGGGCCATCTTACTAGGATCATCCACCCCGTCGGGGGAAAAGCGGCTGTGGGTGTGGACGTCCATGCGCAACTGTTTTTCCATGGTATTTCTTCTCCTTTCCAGGAGGCAATCAAGCGAATTATTCGTCTAATAGGTAAAACATTTATATCATACCACACTTATCAGAAAAATGCAAAAGTTTCTTACCGGTGAGAAGGCCTGCTAAAAAGGGGATTCTCCCGGCGGCGGTTTTCAAGGAGGCGAGGTTGAAACCGCCCCCTTTTTTGTGCTATATTGAGGACAGAAAACACACACCAAACCAAAATTTGGATACTGAGAAAACATCCGGCAAGGAGGAACCCCATGAAGGACGAAATTATGATTTTGGACAGGGGGCTTCACGACGCCAATCCCGTTGTGTGCGGCCATCAAATCTGCGAGCCGTCCTATTGGTATCAGTCGGTTCGGGATTATTACCTTTTGCACTTTGTCCTCTCGGGAAAGGGGACGTTTCAAAACCAGAACGCTGTCTACTCCCTGGGAGAAGGGGATATGTTTGTCATCCGGCCGGGGGAATCCACCCGCTACCAGGCGGATGACAAAGAGCCTTGGCATTATGTGTGGATCGGGTTTACCTCTATGTTGGACCTGTCGGCGCCTTTGGGCAAAGACGTCCTTCACGTCCCGGAGCTTCGCTATCTTTTTGAGTCGCTTATTTTGGCCAAGGATCTGTCGGACAGCTGCGAATATTACCTGAGCGCCAAGGTGCTGGAGCTTTTGTTTCATCTGGACAAACAGCTAAAGGAGGATAAGAGCGCGTCGGTTTACGTTAAAAAGGCCGCGGCCTATATCCGGACGAATTATATGAAGGAAATCACGGTGGCTGGGCTGGCCGGGATGCTTAATCTGGAGCGCTCCTACTTCAGCTTTATTTTTAAAAAGGAGATGGGGATGTCCCCTCAGCAGTTTCTGATCGACTGCCGCTTAAACAAGGCCGCGGAGCTTTTGTCCCTTTACCGGTATAAGGTGGAGGCGGCGGCCTATGCCTGCGGTTATGAAGATCCGTCCGCCTTTTCCAAGATTTTTAAAAAGAAATTCGGCGTTTCCCCTATAAAATACACTAACAATAAATAATTTTTATATAGAAAAACAACATAAGGCCAAGTTTCTCACGCAAACGTCTATTCTCCAAAATCCTGCCGCCTGTTATCATAAAATTACAATAGGCGGCAGATACCCAATGAATTTAGGCAGGAGGATAGCGGGTTATGAAAGGAAAACTGAAAAGGACGTTCTGCGTGCTGCTGGCGGGGCTTTTGGGAGTGTCCCTGCTCCCGATGCAGCTGCTGACAGCGCTGGCAGAGGAGGAGCTTTGCTACGACATCTCCTTTGACAACGAAACCTACACGGCGGACACCAAGGGGATCGACTTTGGCCGCACCGGCGACCAGTGTAAGCGCGGGCAGAGCTTTATCGCTCTGGAGTACAGCAGCCTTGATTCCGTCCGGGTTAAGGTGACCGCCACCGAAAACCCTGACGACCTGACGGCGGAACTGTATCTCTGCGATGAAAATAGCCGGATGCCGGTGGGGGAGGCGCTGGCCACCGCCCAGGTGCCCAAGGAAAGCATTTCCTCCACTGGGTTCACCGAGCTTTCTATACCGCTGACGTACGATGCTCTGGAAAAGGGGCGGATGTACGCAGTGGTGCTGGGGCAGACAGGAAATTCCGGCTGGTATGGCTGGTACGGGTCCTATGACAACTCCCATTCCGAGTGGTGGAACCCATCCTTTGTCAATCCCCAGATCAAGCAAAAGGGCTGGGAGGAGGACATCCCCAGCTATAAGGTGGACGAACAGGGCCAGTTTATCGACGATTCCCGGTGCGGGGACTACTGGCTTAAGGCGTACTACACGCCCCGGGAGCCGGAGGGGCTCTGTTACGATTTGTCCTTTGTCAATGACACCTACACAGCGGACACCAAGGGGATCGACTTTGGCCGCGCCGGCGACCAGTGGAAGCGGGGACAGACCTTCGCCGTGCTTTCCGACAGCAATCTGGAGTCGGTGGCCGTCAAGGTGACCGCCGTGGAAAATCCCGGCGATCTGACGGCGGAGCTGTATTTGTGCGACAGTGAAACCCAGATGCCGGTAGGCGAAGCTTTGGCCACTGCCCAGGTGCCAAAAGAGAGCATTTCTGCCGCCGGGTTTACCGAGCTTACTATCCCCCTGTCCTATGAAGGGATGAAGGCGGGGGAGATCTACGCGGTGGTTTTAAGCCAGACGACCAAATCCGGCTGGTACGGCTGGTATGGTTCTTACGATAACTCCAATCCGGAGTGGTGGAGTCCGTCGTTTGTGAATCCCCAGATCAAGCAGCAGGGGTATGACAAAGATCTTACCAGTATTTTATATGGGGAGGACGGCACCATGACAGACGATTCCCGGTGCGGAGATTATTGGCTGAAAGCCTTTTACAGCGTGGACGAAGTTTTAACGCCGGAAGAGGATTGGGCTGCCCAATATCAAAAGGATATGGAAAACGGCGGGCTGTCCTTTTATATGGATAGGCTTTTGGCCCGTCCGGGGGTAGACCCCTCTTTGATTGAGGATTCCGGCCTGATGACAAGAGGGCGCGCCCTTTATACCAAAGGCACCAACGACAACGGCCTGATAACCGAGTTTGGCTTTGGCGGCACCATGCGCTATATCAAAGGGGACCGCACCGGCTATACCCTGCAAATTAACGGCAAAAAAGCCTCCGATTTTACCGAGGACACCTCCAAGCGGGTGGATTATCCCAGCTACTGGACGTCCCAGTACGCCGGGGATGGCCTTGCGGTCATCACCAAGCGGTTTATCACCGACAACAACATAGCGGTGACCATCCTGGAGATCACCAACACCACAGCGGAGGAAAAAGACGTTGCGGTCACCATGCTGGTCCCCTCCTGCAAACAGCGGGAAGGCAACACCCTGGCGGGGACCGCCCGGGTGGATTACAAAAACCTGGAGCTGAAAGCGTCTCTGGACGAAGGCGCTGTATCCGGGGAAGGCATTCAGCGGACGTTGACCATCCCGGCGGGGGAAACGGTCTTCCAAAAGGCGCAGATGGGCTTTTTAGACCCCTCGGATGCCGCCACCGGCGCGGAGTTTGCGGAATACGAGGGTTATACCCCCGAAGAGGCGTTTCAAACCCATGTGCAGGAATATAACTACTGGTGGGTGGAAAACATCCCCAGCATGTGGGTGCCTGATCAGTATATTCAGAAGATGATTGCCTACCGCTGGTGGATCGCCCGCATCAATACAGTGGACGCAGGAACCTACAATTATCCCTTCCCCACGGCGATGGAAGGGGTGTTCGGCTACAACAACGCCATCGTCAACGCCGTTCCTTGGCAGATAGACGAAACCCGGTATCTCCGCTCGCCGCTGGTGGGCTACGGCACCTGGTTTGACGCGGCGGTGGTCGCCGCCGGCGGCATTTACAAGGATAATCCCGCCGGTGTTTGGGGAGTCATGCCCCAGCACTATATCTCCAAAGCGGGCTGGGAGACTTATAAGGTCCACGGCGGCTCCACCGCGTTTTTAGAGGCCATGGCCGACGTGGGAGCAGGGGACGTAAAAGGCACCCAGGAAACTTATGATGAAAACGGCGATTTTATCTACGGCATCCAGTACGACGCCTGGGACAACGACACCGCCTCCCTGTCGGTGAGCGGGGATCAGCAGCGGATTGACACCGCCTCCTTGGCCTGGGCCAACGCCACAGCGGTCAGCGAGATGTACAAAGCGGCCGGAAATGAGGAGCAGGCGGCGGTTTATCAGCAGATCGCCGATGAGATCAAAGAGGTGAACCTGGAAAACAGCTGGGACCCTGACAGCCGGCAGTTTTTGATGAAAACAGCGGACGGGGCGTTTATTCCCTTCCGGGACATCAACAACTACTATGGCTTTATGGTGGGGATGATCCCCCAAGACGCCGGATATGACGAGGCGCTGCGGGTGTGGGGCGACGAGGAGGAGTTCCCTCTGTGGCCCATGTATGTGAGTAACTCCAAGGACTACGAAACCATCCAAAGCGACGACCGGTATACCGACCGCACCCGGAACTTTTCTCCCGGCAACACGGCGATCACCTTAAAGATGTTTGCAAGCGCCATTAAAAACTATGATGCCGACAATATCACCGGGGAAGCGTTTATGGAGGTGCTTAAGCAGCACACCATGACCTGCTATGTCAACCGGAACCTAAACTATCCCGATACCAACGAATTCTGGAACGGGAACGAGGACAGCCCCTACCGCTCCTGGATCCATCACAACTTCCACTCCCAGTACAACACCCTGATTATTGAAAATGTCATGGGGATTACCCCCAGGGACGATCAGGTGATTGAGCTTTATCCCATCGACGCGGGCTTTGAAGCGTTTAAAGTATCGAATATCCGCTATCACGGCAGGGATATCGGCGTGGAGCTGAATGAGGACGGCTACTCCCTGTATGTGGACGGCGAGCTGGTAGCCCAAACCGACCGGCTGTGCCACTTTACCTGGGATTCTGTCACCGGAAAAGTGACGGTGTTAGATGAAAGCGGCGCGGCGGTGCTTCAAAACACTGCTGTGGCGGATTTCCCCTCGGCCTATGATGTGACCTATACCGAGGGCCGCGTGGCCGAGCTGATGGAAGCTGCTGTGGAATACGAGCCCGGGGACACCGTGGTGGAAAAAGATCCTCTGGAACTGGAGGAAGCGCCTGAGCACACCGGCAGCTACAAGCTGGTGACCGAGGACGGCTCCGACTGGGAGGACAACTTTAACCTGGACTTTGGGGACCAAACCGGCGACCAGTATAAACGGGCCCAGATGTTTGTGGCTACCGAAGGCGGAATGATGACCGGCGTACAGGTGATGATGAAAAACAAAACCGCCCAAAAGGACGTAACGGTGGAGCTTTACAGCGCCGGCGAGGACGGCGGGCTGGGACAGTCCCTTGCCTCGACGGTGATCCCGGTGGAGTCGGTGCCCTCGGATATGGGCGTTGTCACTGCGAAGCTTTCCTACCAGCTGGAAAAAGGCAAGGCCTATTACATCGTCCTGGGCCAGGAGGCCGGGGGCGAGGGGATCTACTGCTGGGCGTTAAGCGCCAAGGATATGAACACCGGCGTGCAGGCCCGGCAGGAGGGCTATGACGGCGCGCTTAACATGTATAAAATCGAAAACAACGGCAATATCGTGGATGAGCACGCCTTGGGCGACTATTATCTGGAGGTGTTCTACACAGCGGACGAGGAGCATGTCCACACCTGGTCGGAGGAGTGGACGACAGACGGGAATTCCCACTGGCATGTCTGCACCAGCTGCGGGGAGGCGGGAGAGAAAACGCCTCACAGCGGCGGGGAAGCTACCTGTACTGAGAAAGCTACCTGTGCGGTCTGCGGCGAGGAATACGGCGAAGCAGACAGCACAAACCACGACTACGATACCGCCTTTACGGTGGACAAAGAGCCTACCTGCACCGAACCAGGAGAGCAGTCCCGGCACTGCACCCGCTGCGGCGCGAGGACGGATATCACCGAGATCCCCGCTTTAGGCCATGACTATGGTGCGTGGCAGCAAAAGGATGAAGCTACCCATGAGCGGGTCTGTGAAGCCTGCGGCGAAACGGAAACTCAGGAGCATCAGTGGGATGAGGGGACGGTTACCCAGGAGCCCGCAGTGGATAAAGAAGGGACGATCACCTATCGCTGCACCGTGTGCGGCGGGGAAAAGACCGAACAGATTCCCGCTCTGGAAGCGCCCGAGTCTCAGGATCCCGGGCAGCAGCCTGATGAGCCCTCCAGCGGCACGGATGATGAGGAAGAGACGCCGTCTGGTGCCGGCGAGGGAAGCGATAAGCCTGCTTCCGACACTTCCACCGGCGATTCCGTTTCCGGCGGAGAGGACACTGTTTCGGGCGTCCCCCAGACGGGGAGCGTTTCCGGCGCCTTAGGGGCGGCCTTCCTGCTGGCAGCCGTCTCTTTGGGAGCCGCTGTTTTAGCGGGGAAAAAGCGCAGAGGATAAGGACATGATTCCGGCGCTATGGCCTCTTTTCTGACAAGCATAACAACACAAAAAGCCCACTGGGCCATGGCGCCAGCTTTATAAAGGCGGATAGTTGATTTGCAGCGGAAGGCATATCTTTGGATATGCCTTCCGCTTACTATGTTTTTTCGATATAATTAAAGTAAACACCCCATCTTATGCGTAAAACTTTTTATAAGCGCCACAACGGCTCCTATACCGCAATGTAATGGGCGAGGGATCCGTGGTTTCAATAAATACGGCGATATCCTCTGCCGCCAGATCCTGTGTTGCATGGGAAGGCTGTCTGGGCTTTCGTCATTGCTCAGCAGGGCGGATTCCAGCACATATGCAGTCTGGCCGCCTACGGTATACTGTATTTCCGCTTTGCCTCCTTCCGCTATCGCCTTCGGCTTACGTCCCCTTATCCGCCTGCAGAATAGCAGAGAAAAAACCGGCTTTGACCTCGTCCGTTTTACCCCTTAAAACGGGCAGGGTCAAAGCCGGTTTCCCGGTGGATTTAACTATTTCAGCATGTATTTTTTCAGTTCCTGACGCTGGCGGATTCCCAGCTTTTGCAGGACAGTAGAGATATATCGTTTTACGGTATGGGCGGATATGTTCATATGCTCTGCAATCTCCTGATTGGTCCACCCGCGCGCCGCCAGCATCGCAGTGGCAAACTCAGTGGTGGTCAGGTCGTCTGCGACATCATGTCCGGTGGCCGGATTGTGTATTTTCCGCCATCCGGCGGAAAAACGGTAGGTAATGGCGATAATCCGCTTGAAATCCTCCGGCCAACCCGGCTTGATGACTGCCTCCAGCATCCCGCCTAGAAGCCCGTGATGTTCCCCGAATCCTTCAATCAGATCGTCTGGGCGGGCAATTTCCCATGCGGCCAGCAGATGCTTCTGCGCCTGTTCGGTCTGTTTTAAGCTCATATAGTCCATTACCGCAACCAGATGCAGGTAAATGGCGGGGATAGGGTATCGGTCTGCCCCCATTCCCAAGGTAGCCTCTACGATGCCGACGCTCTTTCCGTAGTCCTCTTTCAGATACAGGTAATGGGCCTGGACATACAGGGCAAAGGCCCGCAGGCCTGGCGGCAGCAACGGCAGGAACTCTTGTGTCGGGAGCATTTTCTCCGGCAGTGGGAGATGCAAAAGCACGGAAGATGCAAATACCACAAAGGCTTCGATAGCACGGACATGGGGCGTTTCCTCATTGGCGGCCAACGTGTTTTTGATCTCTGCCAGGGCATACCGGGCGTGCTGGATTTGGCCGACGGATAAATTCGCATAGGCATAGATCAGGCACGCAGAAAAGCGGAATGCTGCGTCGGGATAGGTTAGGTACAGCTCCGCTTCCTGTATGGCTTTTTCCGGCTGACCGCTGAAATAATGGTATTCTGCAAGCGCAATTTCTTTTTTTGGTCCGTCCTCCATCTCGTTGATGAAGTCTACACAGCGCCCCGGTTCAAACGGTGTGTTCATCAGTGGCATGAATCCCGGAAAAACTTCCGGCTGGGGCCGGGAAGGCTGGGTCCCTGAACGCTCCGATTCCCTGCGCGGGTCCTGCGGCTTTACAGCATTAGACGGAATGCCCCAGGATTTTCCGAATTTGCGGATCCCGTCGATTCGGCCTTCTGCACAGTACTTCTGGACCAGCCGGTCTGAAATCTTCCACTTTTTTGCAGCTTCCTGCACGGTCATATATTCCATAGGAAACCTCCATGTGTTCTTTTGGCGTGTGTGGTAAAACCATTCGCAATCCTGCACACGTTTAAGCTGCTTTTTGAAAATATTTTTCCTGATTTTTTCTGTTCGCAATCCCGCATAGTTTTATTATATTCATTTGCCCGGCCACTTGCAAGCGGGAAGATTCATATAAATTAAGGTTAGTCTCACATCTCCTGTCTGGATATTTATGACGGCTTCCGTCCGTTTTCCGGGCTGGCCTTCATTCCCACAGAGAGGTCAGGTTGTTGCAGCCCTGATCTTCTGTTTCCTGCATGATTGCTCATAGGACAGGCCTCCATTATTTTTTTCTGAGGCGCTATACCATGCTGAAAGCGATAAAAAGGGATCTGTGCAAAAGCATGTGTTTTGCACAGATCCCTTTTTATAATACAGAAACTTTCTTAAAAATCCGATACCAGTATTGTGTTTGTGTTGTATTGCCAGTAACGGGCGTCTAAACGTTAAAATATAGAAAAACCTGCGGCCGCAAATTGCTGACCGCAGGTCTGGTGAACCACCGGGGATTCGAACCCCGGACCCTTTGATTAAAAGTCAAATGCTCTGCCAACTGAGCTAGTGGTTCATGCGCATATAAAAGCACCTTTGAGCTTCCACCCGTAAGGTGCTTATTAATTATAGCAAAGGGGATGCCCCTTGTCAACAGTTTTTTTCCTCTTTTCTTAAATCTAGGCAAAACATGCAAAGAAGGCCAAAAATACTGTAATAAACTGTGTTTTTTAGCAGTTCTTTTTCTAAATTTTCCGGAATCCGTCTTTTTATTCCCGCTCCCCTGTATAATTTATGTAAAATAAGTAAAGAAACTTGGAATACAGGTGATAAATCGACATTTTTTTGGTATAATATCCCTAAGACTACTTGACTTAAAAGCAGGGGAAAATGATGTGTAACGCCGCTGTTGTGGATATCGGCTCCAACACCATCCGGATGGTGGCCTATCATCTGGAAAAACAAAGCATAACGGCCTTTTACGAGCAAACGGAAAACGCCGGGCTTTACAGCTACCGCCGGGGGGATCTGCTTGACGAGGCGGGAACCCGGCTTCTTGTAAACACCGCCCTATCCATGAAGCAGGCGGCTTATAAGGCCGGATGTGAAACTGTCCGCTTCTTTGCCACCGCCTCTTTGCGGGGACTTTTAAACCTGCCGGACATTCTGCGGCGGTTTGAACAGCGCTGCGGCCTTCCCCCGCGGCTGCTCTCCGCCAGCGAGGAGGCGGAGTGTGATTTTTTAGGGCTCGCAGCGGAAAACGGCCTTTTGGATTTTACCGGCTGCGATTTAGGCGGCGGCAGCGCCCAGATCGTGCTGGGTAAAAACGGTGGGCTGCAAAACTGGGTAAGCCTGCCTTTAGGCTGCCTTCGGATGGCAAACCGGTTTGTCAAAGACGTTTTGCCAACGCCCCAGGAGCTTAAGGCTTTAAAACAGGAGGTCGCGGCGCTGACGGCCGCCCTCCCCGGGGAGTTTCAAAACGCCCCCGGCGCTGTGCTGCATGTAACCGGCGGCGCCGCCCGAGCCTCCTTAAAACTCACCCAGCTTGTTTTGGGAAATCAGAGAAGGATCTTTTCCACGGATGATCTTTCCGCCGCCGCACAGTATATCCTTCGGATGGAAAACCCCGCACAGTGGCTCGCCACCGCCGTCCCCGGGCGGGAGCGGCTGATCCTCCCAGGGATCGCTATTTTACAGGCGATCGCCGCAGCCTGCGGCTGTCAAACCTTCCGCGTTTACACCTACGGCGTCCGGGAAGGATTTGTTTATAAATTCCTGCTTTCTCAGCCGGAAGGCAGATAAAAGGCTTTTATACACATTACATACCTTATTGAAATAATTTTTGAGAAGGGAACTTTGGAAATCATGGAACTAGCGGACAGAAAAAACAGTGTTTACGTCAACCGGGAGCTTAGTTGGCTGAAATTCAACCTCCGGGTGCTGGAGGAATCGGAAGATCCCAACGTTCCTCTGTTTGAACGGCTGCGGTTTGTGTCCATCTTCGCCAGCAATCTGGACGAATTTTACATGGTACGGGTGGGGAGCCTGTATGACCAGCTGGTGCTCAACAAGCAGGTATTGGACAGCAAGACGGGTATGTCCAGCAAAGAACAGCTGGCCGCCATCTTTGACCAGACCAAGCTGATCCTCCCCAGAAAGGATCAGGCTTATGCCCACATCATTGCGGAGATGGGGGAGTATCATGTTGCGCAGGTGGATCCCAACAATTTAAGCGATGAGGATTACGAGTTTTTAAGCGCCTATTTTGAAAAAGAGGTGCTTCCCTTAACCTCTCCTCAAATCATCGACAAGCACCATCCCTTTCCCTTTTTAAAAAGCAAGGAGCTTTATATCGGCGTGCACATTGCCGGGAAAAACGAAAACACCGTGCGGCTTGGAATCATTCCCGCCAGCGGCAGCTTCAGCCGGGTGGTGTTTCTTCCCTCCCGGGACGGCATCCGCTTTATGCTGGTGGAGGATCTGTTGTGCCTGTTTGCCGACCGCATCTTTTTAAAGCATAAAATTCAGGATAAAACCATCTTCCGCATCACCCGCAACGCCGACCTGAATGTGGAGGATTCCACCTATGATTTTGACCTGGATTACCGGGAGGCCATGACCGAGCTTTTAAAAAAGCGCAAAAAGCTGGCTCCGGTTCGGCTGGAGCTGTTAAACGCCATTAACGTCAATATGATGAACTATTTGTGCGAGCACTTAGAGCTCTCCCACGAGCAGGTGTTTGTCAACCGTTCCCCCTTGGATTTCTCCTTTATGTCCGCCCTGGAGGGAAAACTCCAAAAGGAAAAGGATCTGTTCTTTAAGCCGGTCAGCCCCCAGAAATCCCCCTACATCAACCCCGACGAGGCGATGATCCCCCAGATCCAGCGGCGGGATCTGCTGCTTCATTATCCATACAACAGCTTTGACCCGTTTATCCGGCTGCTGAATGAAGCGGCGGAGGATCCCAAGGTGGTTTCAATCCAGATCACCCTCTACCGGGTGGCCAAGGATTCCAAGGTGGTCAACGCCCTGATTAAGGCGGCGGAAAACGGCAAAGAGGTCAAGGCGGTGGTGGAGCTTCGGGCCCGCTTTGACGAGGAAAACAACATCGACTGGTCCAAGCAGATGGAGGAAGCCGGCGTCAATGTGATGTACGGCCTGGACGAATACAAAGTCCACTCCAAGCTGCTGCTGATCACCCGGAAGTCCGGCAACCACATTGAATACATCACCCAGATCGGTACCGGCAACTACAACGAAAAAACCGCCAAGCTTTACACCGACCTGTGCCTGATGACCGCCAACAAAGAGATCGGCGCGGACGCCTCGGTGGTGTTTAACAGCCTGTTTATGGGCAACATGGTGGAGTCCAGCGAGCATCTTTTGGTAGCGCCCCTTTGCTTTAAAAGCAAGATCATCGAGCTGATCGACAACGAGATCGCCTTTGCCAAGCAGGGCCAGCCCGCCAGCATCCAGCTGAAGATGAATTCGGTCAGCGACCGGGTGCTCATCGACAAACTGATTGAAGCCTCCAAAGCGGGGGTGGAGGTCAAGATGGTGGTGCGGGGAATCCTCTGTATGCGCACCGGCGTGGAGGGTGAAACCGAAAACATCCAGGCCATCAGCATTGTAGGCCGCTTTTTGGAACACAGCCGCATTTACGTCTTCGGTGTAGGCGACCGGCAGAAGATCTATATCGCCTCCGCCGACTTTATGACCCGAAACACCGAACGCCGGGTAGAGGTGGCCGCTCCTATCTATGACGAACGGCTGAAAGAGGAGCTTCTCTCGATCCTGGATGTTTTGTTCCGGGATAACGTCAAAGCCCGCATCCAGCTTCCTGACGGCAGCTACACCTACCGCCGGAACAACCAGGAGCCGTTAGACGCCCAGGCGTATTTTTACCGGAAGGCCTACGAGCAGGCCAAGGAGCGCTTTTATACAGCGCCCCAGAAAAAGAAATTCCATTTCCCGTTTTTTCACAAAGACCGGTAATTCCCATAACAAAAACGTCCCGCGGACCTAAAGTCCGCGGGACGTTTTTCTATGTCCTGAAGCCTAACATTTTGGCTCAGGCTTTTTTCCGCCGGAAAAGAAGCACTGCCCCTCCGCCTGCGGCGAGGATCGCTACTGTGAGCATCGTCGCCCAGGGCAGTTCGCCGGTGGTGGGATTCTCTGTGCCGCCGGAACCGCCGGGCGTCTGGGTATCATCCTGGCCGCCGGGGGTCTGGGTGTCGTCTCCGCCCGGAGTTTCATTATCCCCGGGGGTCTCGTTGCCGCCGGGGGTCTCGTTGCCGCCGGGGGTGTTATCCCCGCCGGAGGGCTCGGAATCCGTATCGCCCGGCTGGTCATCGCCGCCGGGGTTATCGTCCGAAGACGTGCTGTCATCCTTTACGGTGATCGTGATGGAATCGGATACGGGGGCCAGGTAATTGTTATCCGCCGCTTTGGTGACGGTGATGGTGGCCTCGCCCGCTCCCACAAGGGTGACAACGCCGTTTTGATCCACCGCAGCCACGGCGGTGTCGCTGCTCTCCCAGGTGGCCGCACCGGAGCCGCTGCCGCCGGTGGCGGTCAGGGTGACCGTGCCGTCAGACAGCTGACAGGTCATATCCTCCTGCTCGATGGCGATAGCCTGCTGGGCTGCCTTTTCTACCGTCACGGTAACAGAGTCGGAGGCAACACCGTCGCTGGCGGTAATTACCGCTTCGCCCGCTCCCACAATGGCCACGGTTCCGTTTTCATCCACTGTCACAACATGGGTGTCCGAGCTTTCCCAGTTAACCGTTCCCTGTGCGTCGGAGACGGTGAGGGTAAAGCCCTCGTCCCCGAAGGTGACCGTCCGGTCGCCGCCGTTAATGGTCAAGTCGGCCTGCTCGCCGTTCTCGACCATCCGGCGCTCGCTTTCCTCGGGGCCCCAGCCGGTAAAATAGGATTTGCCGCTCTGGGTGGTCAGGTAGATCCGGTGGGAGACAATGCCGTCCTCTCTGGCCCAGATGTTTAAGGTGTGGACACCGGGCTCATCCACCGTGATGGTCCAGCGGGATTCACTCTTCTCCCAGCGCATATTTCCTTCGTGGGTGGCGTAGTTGGTGTGGCACTGCCACTCGCCGTCCAGCCCCACATGGTAGGAGTCGGAATCGTCGATGGGATGGCTGGACAGGGTATGGATATAATAGGTGCCCGCCGTCTGGAAATTGATCTTAAAGTTAAGCTGGGGTGCGTATTCCGAAAGCTTTTCGCTGTTGTGGGCCGCCGTGGCCGAGGTCGTACCCGCCAGCCACTGGGTTCCCATATCCGGCTGCACCGTCATGGCGTTGCCGCCGTCGTTCATCCGCCAGTAGTGGGTGGAGCAGTCTTCAAAGTTTGCATACTCGGACTGTTCCATCGCCGAGGCGATGTCGATGATGACCTCGCCGTTTTGCTCCAAAAACTCCGCCGGACGCTGGCTTGTGTCCTCGGACACCATAACCATTACATAGCGCACCAGCAGCGGATTTTCTTCCGATACAATCTCTAATACGCCCTTGCCTTCCGCCGTGCCGGTGACCGACGCCGTACCGTCGGCATTGACCTGAAGGCTGATGGCCTCGTCATCCGAGGCGATGCTCCAGCTGACAGCCCTGTCGGCGCTCAGCGGCAGCTCCTGATCGGGAGCGATCATCACATAATCGGTGACCTCAGTTTCCTCCTCACCCTGATACACGGTGATGGTCTCAGGCTCTGCCTGTTCTGCCAGCTGGGGCAGAGAGGATTCCAACGGCGCCTCGTAGGAGATGGTGTTATAGCTCTCCGGCGGGCCCAGATAGGAGGTGCGCTCCCCGCCGGTGTTAATGACGATCCGGTCAAAGGCCATGCCCGCATCCGACTGATAAACCACCAGGGTGTGGACGCCCGGCTCGTCAATGGTGATATTGAAAGTGAGTTTTTCTATATTTTCCAGCGTACCCCGAATCCAGGGTTCCTCTACATTTACCGCCGTGCTGATACCCCGCAGCAGGGTGGGCTCTTCGCCCTCCAGGCCGATGGCGGTGCGGCAGGTCTTGCGCACCCCTTCATCGGTGTTGCCCTCGTTTAAGGTGGGGATACGGTAGAAGGTGCCGGTAAAGGTGCCGGTGGATTCAAAGTAGATGTCGTATTTTAACTGGGCGGAATTTTCCGCGAAGTTGCTGTCAATCCGGGGAGAGATGTCCGGGTAGACCTTCACGGAATCCCCGCTTCTGCCCCAGTTTTCGATTACTTTCCACTCGCTGCCGTTTTTAGCGACGCTTTCGGTATAATGCTCCGCTTCGATGGCCACATAGCCGTTGGCCTCCGCGTAGGTCCTCTCCCCCAATTGGGCGGTGGATTTAAACGCGGTGAGCTGGAAGGTCTTGCTGAAGCCCTTATCGTCCTTCACGGTGATGGTGCCGGTGTTTTCCCCGTCGGCAGCTTTATCCCAGTCAATGCCGATCCAGATCCGGTCTTCCACCTCTACGGTGCCGGAGGTCTTGGAGGGCACGATAAAGTCGTCGCTTACCTCGATGGTCCAGTTGTTGGCGGCCGCCTCCCGGCTGTAGATATCGATAAACCGGCGGCTGTCCTGCAAGGAAGAAAACTCCAGGGTGATGTTGTCGGTGGGAAGGCTCTGCCCCTCGCACACCGCGCCGATGCCGGCTACCTGGTCGCTTTCATCCACGGTGGCAAACGTCCGCAGGCCCACCATGGTGGGGATGTTTTTCACATAAGGATTGATGATCCCATCCCACTTGCCGTCCTGCATGACCTTGTTGTAGTAGATTCGGTCGTTTACCATATTATTGTACGCCTGGGTGGACAGATCTTCATATTTTTCCACGCTGGCGTAGCGGCCTTGTTCTGCATAGAGCTGGTTTTTCTGCCAGTAGATGTTCATCGCCAGATTAAAGGCGCTTCCCCGGATGGGATAATACACCATCTGGTAGAAGGCGTCCTTGCGGTCCGCGTCCAGATTGTTGTAGATCGCTTCTGCCCGCTCGACCAGCGCGTTTAGCTGATCCACCCGGATCTGGCCCTCGTCGCCGTTGCTCACCACGCTGTACGGCTCATCAGGGTTGGAATCCTCATACCCCTGAAATTCCGGACGCTTGGCGATGTTGTACTGATAGTACTTGGTCATAATATCGGCAATGTCCGCCGCGGTGGCGTCGTCCACCAAAAAGTCCCGCTTGGCAATCTTCTCAACATAGGTGTGGATATTGGTGTCGTCGTACTGATCGATATCCCACGCCATCTCCATCATAAACTCCAAGGATATCTCGGAGGGCTTGATATCGCCTACGTTGAGGATCCAGTATTCCTGCATGCCGGTGTCATAAGCCTTGCGCAGCTCCTCATACATCTGCACCAAAGGCGTGGTGTTCAGCCACAGATAACTTGTATGATCCACGCCCCAGTAGGAGACATGGTAATAAACGCCGGAGCCGCCGCTGCGCTCCCGTTCCGCATCGGTGGGAACCTGACGCAGGTAACCGTGGTTATCTTCCGCCCACATCAGGATGACGTCGTCCGGGATCTGCACACCCGGTGTGTTTTCGTTGCCGTTATAAAATTCCGCCGCCTCTTTGTAGGGGATAAAGGCCTGGGGGATTTCCTCGGCGGGTTTACCCAGCACGTCGCTTAAAATCTCCCGCTGGACGTTGATGACTTCCTGCAAAACCGCGATCTTGTCCGCCAGGGTGGGATTGGTCAGCCCCCCGAACTCCATGCCCGAGTCGTGGATACCCCGCATACCGATGTTCCAGATCGCCTCAAAATCCTTGTTTTTCTCCACCCGCTCCCGCCAGTAGGCTTGCAGAGCCTCGGGGTTGATGGTGTAGTCATAAACGGGAACGCCGTTTGCATCGTACTGATCCCGATGGGCGTTGGCCCACCGGCTCCACTCCCCTTCATTGTTGCGTAAAAGCATCTCGCAGTGGGAAGCGCCCATGACGATGCCGTAGCTGTCGGCCAGCTTCGCGTTGATGGAGATCCCGTTTTCGTCCTCGTACAGGTTGAACGCGTCGCTGTAGTTGTGCATGGCGGGCCACAGGGTGTTGGCCTTTAAGCGCAGCAAAAGCTCAAACACCTTTTCATAGGCCCCTGCGTTGGGAGAGCCGGGGGTCTGTTCGTCCTTAAACTGCTCCGCCCAGGTGGTGAAGTTGCGTTCGTCGTTGATAAAGATGCCACGGTATTTTACCGAAGGCTCCCCTTCCACTTTCAGGGGGTCAGACAGTAAAATCTCATCCTGCACCTTTGGGGTCACGTCCGCCCACCAGTAATAGGGGGATACGCCGATCTGCTCGGAGACGTCATAGATCCCGTAGATGGTCCCCCGCTTGTCGCTGCCCGCGATGACCAGCGCCTCCGCCACACCGTCCACCGGGTTTTCTACCCGCTTGATGACGTAGGACTCCCACTTGCCGGTGATGTCCTTAGCCTCATCCAGCTTTCCGTCTTCCATCAGCTGTTTAATCACCGGACTCTGTTCGATCGAGCCCACAATGACGGCGTATTCGCTTAAATCCTCCGTGGAGTTTTCCACAGAAGGAGTCGTTTCGGTCACCCGGTTGACGTCCTCCTGCAAGTCTCCCGCCGCCCGGATGATCTGAGGATAATCCTCGTCCGAAACAAAGATGTCCGCCGCCGTTCCCTCATAAAACAGCGGAAAACCCTCTTCGCTGGCGGAAGCGGTGGACAAAGCGCCTAACGGCACCGTCGTGGCGATCATCGCCGTAGCTAAAATCGCCGATACCAGCCTTCGCATGTTTGCACCCATCCTCTCTTATAAAATTCACAGGGCATAAGTCCCTATAGTTTCATTATATTTTAACTTTTCAGGCAATACAATTGCATAAACTATCCCTCTATATTGTAAATAGAATAGTAAATCATGTAATAATTACAACTTATATTGTAAATAAATAAAAATCGTGCTAAAATAGGGTGTGTGCATTTAATCTATATTCTTTTTTATAAATCGAAAGGAATTATATAAGATGTCTATCATCTATCGTTACTCCGAGCGGACTTTTTACTCTCATCACATACGGGACAACAATCCTGACAGCGACCGGTTCCCCCTGCACGTTCATGATGTTCATGAGTTTTGCTATTTCATTGCCGGAGGCGGCCGCTTTTTTATCGAGTCCAGCGCTTACGATCTTTATCCCGGCTGCATCCTTCTGATGCGGGCAGGGGAAGCCCACCGCCTTCAGGTGAATACCTCCATGCCCTACGAACGGATCACCGTGGAGTTTTCCCCCTCCCTGTTCAGTGATTTTGATCTGCAAAGCCAGCTGACCGAAGCGTTTGTTAAACGCCCTGCCGGGCAGTTTAACCTGTACACCCCCGAGATGCTGGACAGGGAGCTTACCCACGCCTGCATGCGACTTTTATCCGCCCAGTTCCAGGTGATTCCCGATCAGCAAAAGCGCATGACGATGATTGCCTGTTTATCCCCTGTCCTATTGGAGATAAACAGGGCGTTTCTGACCCGCATCAGCGCCCAGCCCTTTCAGGACGAACGGACGGTCACCGCCGTCAGCCAGTTAATCGAATACATCAACGCCCACCTGTGTGAAAAGCTGGATTTAAACCTTTTGGCTCAGCGCTTTTTTATAAGCAAAACCCACCTGAACAATCAGTTTAAACAGGTGACCGGCTGCACCATCTGGGAATACATTATTATCAAGCGCCTGGTGCTGGCGCGAAAGTATATCCGGGACGGCATGTCCGCTGGGGAAGCCGCCCTTTCCAGCGGATGGAGCGATTATTCCTCCTTTTACCGCAGCTATAAAGCCCGGTTTGGCGTCTCTCCTTTGTCCGACAAGCAAAGCAATCTGGCAAAGCTCCGGCCGGAGTATGACATCCGCAGGGAGCTTCCGGAATAATTTTTATCTAAGATGAAAAAGGCTGCTGCAAAACTTTTGTTTTGCAGCAGCCTTTTGTCTTTTTCTCACGCAGGCTGGAAGCAAAGTCAAAAATCAAAGAAAAATAAAGATATTAAAAGAAAAAACGAGATATATGGATATAGTTTCCGAAAATAATCCTTATTGGTTAAAACGGTCTTAAACCTCTATTTGAAGTTCATATGAACTTATTATATAATCGTATCAAGATCAAAAAACATCTTACGATCTTAGGAGGTGGACGTTGTGCAAGTCAAGACAATCCCAGGTACCGTTTTACCCTGTAATCCGCAGATGGGGGCGGACACCTTTTCGGTGGTCTCCTCCCTTTGCAACGCGGCGGGAGGGCTCAGCCTTTCCCAGATCGCGGGCATCACAGGGTTGGAGGCCTCCACCATTCAAAACTGGGTCAAGCGGGGATGGGTCTCCCGGCCCACCGGAAAAAAGTACAGCGAACAGCAGGTGGCCCGCATCCTGCTTATCAGTGTTTTGCGGGACAGCCTGCCGCTGGAAAAGATCGCTAGTCTTTTGCAATACGTCAATGGTTCGGTAGACGACTGCGCCGATGATATCATCGACGAAGGGGAGCTCTATAACCGGCTGTGCGCCATCATTTTTGGGCTTAACGAACAACAGCTCTCACATGATGGCATTCAGGCGGAGATAGCGCGTCACCTAAGCGACTATAAAGGGCCCAAGCTGGACTCGCGGGAATGCCTGAAAAATGCCTTGGAGGTCATGGCGACAGCCTACCTGGCCGCCCGGCTGAAACAACGGGCGAATTCCCTGCTAAGCGTCCTGCTGGAAGCCTCCAAATCCCCGGATTTTGAGGAATAAAGCTCGCATAAGCTTAGTAAAGGAAGGTGGCAAACATGCTGTTTTCGCTTAATAAGCCGCCGATTATCATACAGAAAGGAAGTGTGAACAAACGATGGAATGGCTGACATCCTGGTGGGACGGTATGAACCTTTTGCAGCAATGCTTCGCTGTAGTGGCTATCCCGGCGACGGTGATTTTGCTGCTGCAAACCATCCTGCTTTTGTTTGGCGTAGGCGGCGGCCATGCAGCCGACCACGGCGACTTTGCCGGCGACACGGCCTCTGCTGATACGCCGGAGGCTGGTATGGACGCCGGGGACACCACCGCTGTGGATTACTCCGCGCAGGAGGCGCCGCAAGATTTCCACGACACCGCCCATCACGCAGAGGGCCTGCGGATTTTTACCGTCCGCGGAATCGTCGCCTTTTTTGCAGTAGGCGGCTGGCTCGGCGTGGTGCTGGGTGAAACGGGAATGCCCATGTACGCCGCTATCCTGCTGGCGTTTTTGGGCGGTGTGGCCGCGCTGGTGCTGACGGCTCTGATCTTTAAGTGGAGCCTGTCTTTGCAGGACCAGGGGAACTTAAACCTTATAAACGCCGTAGGAAAAACAGCCCAGGTGTACATCCCCATCCCGCCGGAAGGCAAGGGGACGGGCAAGGTGAACCTGACTATGCAGGACCGGTATGTGGAGCTAAGCGCCATGACTACATCCAAGGCCGAGCTTGCCCGCGATCAGCTGGTAAAGGTGACAGGCGTGGTCAACCAGGCCACCCTGATGGTCCGTCCCATTCTGGAAGAAGGGCCCTCCAGCCCTGATTCCCCAAAAACAAATCTATAAACCGGATATTTTCTAAGCGGCATCCATCCGGTTAAAAAGCAAACTGCTGTCAAATATCTATCAAACGAGGAGCGTGGTTTTATGCCAGTCAATCTCATCATCCTTCTGGTTGTCATCGGCGTGCTGTTGTTCTCGCTGCTGGTGGTAATCCTTTCCCGGTACCGCCGGTGCCCGTCTGACAAGGTTATGGTCATCTACGGTAAAGTCGGCACCAACAAGGACGGTACAGCCCGTTCCGCCAAGTGTATTCACGGCGGCGCGGCGTTTGTATGGCCGGTGATTCAGTCCTATGAATACTTAGACTTAACCCCTATTTCCATTAATGTAGATCTGACAAACGCTTTATCCCATCAGAACATCCGTGTGGACGTTCCTTCCCGGTTTACGGTAGGTATCTCCACCGAGCCCGGCACCATGCAAAACGCTGCGGAGCGGCTGTTAGGCCTTAAGCTGCTGGAGGTGCAGGAGCTCGCCAAGGATATCATCTTCGGTCAGCTCCGTCTGGTCATCGCCACCATGGACATCGAGGAGATCAACACCGACCGTGATAAATTTGTGGAAGCGGTTTATCACAACGTGGAAACCGAGCTGCGCAAAATCGGCCTGCGGCTTATCAACGTAAACGTCACCGACATCACCGATGAATCGGGATACATTGAGGCGCTTGGTAAAGAAGCCGCCGCCAAAGCCATTAACGACGCGAAAAAATCCGTGGCGGAGAAAAACCGCGATGGTTCGATCGGTGAGTCTCAGGCCGTGAAAGACCAGCGTATCCAGGTGGCGGAAGCAAACGCCGCCGCTATCGCCGGTGAAAACGAATCCAAGGCCGCCATCGCCCAGTCCGACGCTACCCGCCGTGAGGCGGAAGCGGAGGCTCAGCGCCGCGCTACCGCCGCCGAGCGGATCGCGGAAGCAAGGGCTTTGGAAGAAGCCTACGCCGCTCAGGAGCAGGCTGAGCAGGCCCGTGCCGAGCGGGAAGCCGCTACTCAGCAGGCGGATATCATCGTTAAAGCGAAGATCGAAAAAGAGCGTATGGAACTGGAAGCCGAAGCGGAAGCCGAACAGGCCCGCCGCAAAGCCCGCGGTGAAGCGGACGCTATTTACGCCACTATGGAAGCGCAGGCTCGCGGCGCCCAGGAAATCCTGGCCCGCCAGGCGGCCGGTTTCCAGAAGATTGTGGAAGCAGCCGGCGGAGACCCCAACGCCGCTGTCCAGCTGATGCTGGTGGATAAGATCGAGGAACTGGTGAAGATCCAGGTAGAGGCGGTCAAGAACCTGAAGATCGACAAGGTCACCGTCTGGGATTCCATGAACGGGGAAGAAAAAGGCTCCACCACGGCCAACTTTTTGTCCAGCATGATGAAGTCGATCCCTCCCCTCAACGAGACCTTTAAAATGGCCGGGCTTAAAATCCCCAAATTTTTAGGTTCCGAAATTCCCGAAGCTTCTGCCAGTGAGACGGAAATCCCCTCTGTACAGCAAATAGCCGAAAAGCTGGCGGAGAAAAAGACAGTGCAGCCGGATAAGCCGAAAGCTGCCGAAAAGGACGGAGCTCCCTGGACTTCTTCCGACAAGGCGAAGCCGGAAAACGATCAACCACAACAATAAGCCCCATTACCCCCATTTCAAAAGCCCGCCCGGCTTGTACCCTCCCGCCGAATAAGAATGTTAAAAACAGGCGGAGAAAATCCGGGCATAAGGGCAAGAAACAAGCAGACGGAAATTTTCCGTCTGCTTGTTTCCTTGTATAACGAAAACCACGCGATAGCCGCGTGGTTGAAAAAGCGTAAGCGATGGGGGAGAATAATAAATACCAAAACAAAGTAACGTCATAAATAGCTTGGTGCATACAAAGTTAAATGGCAAAGCCCTGTACCAATCATAAAGGGAGAGATGGTTTTGGCATCTCTCCCTTTTGGCTTACGATTCAATTTTCCAGGCATTGCGGTCCACGTCGCCGCTGATTCCATCAACTTTTCCGTCGGAGCAGCTTTGCCACACCTGGAAGGGCTGGGACCAGCTGATGGTGGTGGCCCAGCGGGCGACCCATTTGCCATAGGAGGTCAGCCGGCTTAAATCCAGCTGGTTTTCAAACCAGGACTGGCTGGCATAGATCATCGATTTCTTCCCGGCCTGTTCCACGGTTTTGCAGAAGGCCTCCATAGCGTCGGTGCGGTCTTTGCGGGAGATGTTGTCCGCCCGGCCAACATCCCCGTTGGAGGTGGCTTTCTCGGTGTCAATGGCAAGGTAAGTGACGTTCGGGTATTCCTCCGCTGCGCTTAAACACCACTGGGCCTCAGCTTGTCCCTCGGCGGCGTTGATGGCCTGGGAGAAGAAGTAGATCCCCACTTCCAGGCCGGCTGCGGTGGCGCCTTCGATATTTTCCACGAAATTCCGGTCCATGACGATGGCGCCGGTGCCGTAGCCCCGGTAGCCTGCCCGGATGAAAACAAAATCAATGCCGTCGGCTTTTACCTTCTGCCAATCGATATCGCCGTTCCACTGGGAAACGTCGATGCCGCATTTGGAAGAAAGGGCGCCTTCACTGTCAAAATAGTATCCCACGTTGTTGATATTCTGCCAACCGATAAGCTTTTTTCCGTTCAAATAACAGTAGCGCTTTCCGGCGGTATCCCACCAGCCGGAATAATTAGGATCGGTGGGCCAGGTGGGAGCGGGCGCCTGGGAGGATGTTTCAGCGGAAGAACTGCCGGAGCTGCTTCCTCCTTCCGAGCCGGAAGAACTGCCGCTCGAGGAATCGCTGTCAGAAGAACTACTGCTGGAAGAGCTGCTGCCGGCCGAGCTGGAGGAGCTACCCGGTTCAGAGGAACTGGATGGGGTGTTGCTGGACACCGAAGAGGTGGTTGTGCTGGAGCTTCCGGAAGAGCTTCCTCCCGTCGAGGGGGTTTCCGGGATGGTGATGGTGCCGCCTGATCCCATTTCTTCTTCTCTCCCTGCGGAGGAATCCCCTTTCTGGGGGTCTTCCTGTATGGTTTCTTCCGTTTGCTGGAAGATAGGATCCTTGGTGACGTTTTGGGTGATCGGCTGCTCTGGCGCCGGTGCGGGAGGCGGGGCCACAGAGGAAACGCCTTCGGAGGATGTGGAATCAGAAGATACAAGACTGCTTTCTGTCAGGAAATCCGATGATGTCAGGGACGATAGAACCCCGCCGCTGGAGATGGGAAACTGGGTTAAGGCGGCAGTGGTATCTTTTTCGATTCTGTTGCATCCGGACAGCGTGGCGAGGACATAAGCGGATGCCAGCAGAACGGCGCTTTTTCGATAGAAAGACATGGGTTACCTCCGAATGTTAAGCCGATGATACATCTATAAAAATAAGTGTATCACAATACCCGGTGGATTTCAACAAAATCCACCGGGAAACGGCAAAACTCCGGCTGGTAATATGCGCCAGAAAACCTTGGCTGTATTTAAGAGGGATCAGGAGGACTTAGCAGATCGGATTCCGTGAAAACTGACCCGTACGTCATAATCAGGCGGTTCCAGGTGGCCTTGTCGGTGTCGCCGGTGGAAGGAAGATCGGTCATGATTTGAAATCGGGCGATGGCCTCCTGGGTTTTCTGATTGTAGATTCCGGTGATTTCCATACTGGGAATGTTATTAAAGTGCCGGGAGAGGGTTCTTAACATAAGCTGGATAAAATAAACGGCGTCTCCCCGGTCATCTAATGTGACCGACCGGCCGTTTTGCGGGAACATGGGGCCGTTTAAGGGAAGCAGTTGTTCTTTAATAACCGTCACATAATCGGCGGTCAGGATGGTCCAGGTGCGGTAGTCCACCACGCCGGTGGGAGGTAATCCTTTTAACAGCTGGAACTGGATAACCGCGCCGGTGGTCTGGGGGCCGAAGATGCCGTCAGGGATAATGTGGGGAATGGCAGCGTTTACAAAGGAAAGCTCCCGCAAAAACAGTTGTATTTGGTAAACAGCCCGCTGGTTTTCGGAAAAGTTTGAGGGGATTTCAGAGACCCTGGGGTCGATCATATACAAAAGGTTCATAAAACTGGCTGCGCTCCTTTCTGTATCGCAGAAGGGGGATGTACCGGCGAATCAGTCTTGCTCCTCCTGGAGGGTATAGCCGGGATATTGGCCGGCTTGGGGGGACTGGGCGCTCATCAGGTCGGAGTATAGGCTGGCGATCCGGTTCCAGGTATTGGGCCCCACATAACCGGTGGGGGTAAGCCCAAACTCCTCCTGGAAAGCGGTGACGGCGGCTACGGTCTGGCTGCCGAAATAGCCGGTGACGGGCACGGAGGGAATAGGATAAAACTGGGAGATATAGCTTAAATACTGCTGTAAATATTCCACATATGGGCCTCGGGAGCCCTGAGTTAAGGTAGTGCCGGGGAAGATATAAGGGGCGATCCGGGGATCCTCATTGGGAAGGGTCCGCACAAAGCCCAGATAGTCGTTGTACATTAAGTTCCAGGTGTTGCGCCCTACAATGCCGTCCTGAGTCAGGCCGTTTAAACGCTGGAAGGCGATAACGGCGTTTTTGGTGGAGGGGCCGAAAACCCCATCGATTTCTACCGGGGGGATCTCCGGGTTGGAGAGGTTTAAAACCGATAAATAGTATTGAAGCACCCGCACCGAATCACCGGTGTTCCCCTCCTGCAAGACGGTTTCAAACTGCTTGGAGATCTCCTGCAGAGAAATCCCCTCGCTTTCCAGTTCAGCCAGACGTTTGACGTTGACATAGAGAAACTGGATTTTATACCAGGTAGCCTTCCCCACAACGCCGTCCTGAGTCAGGTTAAAAATCTGCTGGAACTGCTTGACGGCGTTTTCGGTGTTCTCGTTAAACACCCCGTTTACCGGATTGATCTTGGGAATCAGCGGATAGTTTTGAGAAATCCGGTTTAAGCGGATCTGGATGGTCTGCACCTCGTTGCCCGCGCTTCCTAACCGGAGGGGAATCCCCGGATAGGATTCCTCAATGGACTGGACAGGGGCGTTGCGGACAATTTCAATGTCATCGCCGTAATAATAGGTCAAGATTTCGTAGGGGGTCATCCCCTGGCGGGCCAAATCCACGCTTCCCCATTGGGAAAGGCCTTCGCAGGTGACGGTGGTTCCGTTGCAGAACTGGGCGAAATATGGTTCCACCGACCCGTACCGCTTGATATAGTCGTTAAAGATTTCATCCACAATTTGGCTGATGTTTTCAAAAATATCCCGGCCTGGGGTGAAGGATTGGTCGTACTGGGTGGAACTGGTGATGTCAAAGGGATAGCCGCGGCTGGGATACCATTCGGTGTATACCCGGTTAAGGGCAAAGGAGATTTGGGCGTAGATATTCGCCCGCAGGGCGCTGTCCGGCCAGGTGGGGTAAATTTCGCTGGACGCCACGTTTTTAATATAATCGGGGAACGAAACGGTGATGTTGCTTACATTTTCATCCGGCCGTCCTAAATGGACGGTGATCGACTGGGGGATAAAGGGCAGAGAAGATGGCATAGGATGTGTCGCCTCCTGTTTATTGGTGTTCGCCTTTACTCCTGAGAAGAGGAAGCGGGCTGCTCTTTGCTTACATCGCTTACCTGATCCGGGTTTTTATTGGGCAGGGGGATCAGCTGCACCGGCAGAATAGAGATCTGCCCGGCAAACATCTGCACGTTCATCAGCCGCTCGCTTTGAAAATTAGGGGCGGAAACAGTGACCTGATAAACTGCATAAGGATTTTGTGCGGTGGGGGTTTCAGACAACCTGCGGTCAGGTGCGGGAAGGGTGATGGTAGGGGTTTTCCCGTCCGCGTCGGTTTGCAAAACCTGATGGAAAACCTGTTCTTCGTTATCCGCACGGGAAACGGTGACAGTAGCCAGTGGAATAGGTACTGCCCGGCCTCCGGCTGAAACCTGCACCTTTAAATAAGCGCTGTCGGTATAGGGGGCCTCAGAGCCGTCGTCGCCCAGATTACCGGTGTTTTGGTTGGCAGGGGGATTCGTTTTGGAGTCAAGGTTTTCCTCTCCTACCGGCGGGCCTTCTGCTACAGGAGCATCTTCGCTGTACTCAGTTTGTTCCTCTGGCAGAAGATCTTCCATTGTGCCCGGGAAAACAGAGGCTTGAGCAGGGGTAAGCAGCTCATCTGTCTGGTCGTTGGCGCTTTGCCGGGGAGAAAGCAGGGGGATATCAGTGGGGTTTTGCTGCCCGGAGTCCGGCTGGGGCGTGGCTTGATGGTTGTGGGTGTGCTGGCCGCCGTCTGCCAGCGTATGGGAACCGGCGGTGGCATCCGCGCCTTCCAGCTTTTCCCAGGACGGGGCCATTTCCTCCAGCGCCGCCCGGAAATATTCTTCGTTGGAGAGACACGGCCCGCCAGGCTGTGCTTCCGGCGGGGCTGGCATAGGCATATCAGAAGCAGGTGGAGCGGGAGGCATCGGAGGTTCAGGCGGCTCCGGCGGTGGTGGGGGAGGTGCCGGCGGAGCTGTCGGCTTGGGAACAGATGAATTCCCTTTCCGGCTCAGCCGCATCAGCTCTTCCGCATATTTTTTTACGTTTTCCTCCAGATTGGAGTGTAGAAAGCGGTTTTGTTCGGACATGGCGTGCTTCCTTCCTTTCAAAGATCGGATAAAAACAGGGAATCGCTATAATCTATGAACAAAACCGCCAAAAAAGTATAACAAAAGCTGTTTCAACAAGTTGTTAAATGAAGAATTGTGAATATTATTAATATAATTTATATAAAAAGTTGATTACTTTTATTGATATCTTCTAAAATTAATGTACAATATAGTTGTCAAATTTACTAATTAGGAGGGTGTGCTATGCGAAAAAGAGTGTCATCAATGCTGCTTGCGATTATTGTTGCATTGATGCCGGCAACCGTTGGAATAGGTTCGTCAATGCAACTGGAAAATACGGCAAGACCTATTATTACGGTAGATGCATTTTCAGAAAGAGGGGAAATCAGTCCATATACCTTGGGGTCTAACCATAGGCATGCCTACGGCGGATTTGGCATGTATGACGAGGAAAATGACGAGGTATATCCTGACTTTCTTGAAAAGACAAAAGAAGCAAATCTTGGAGTGGTCAGATATCCTGGAGGAACTATCGCTAACCTTTTTACCTGGAAGGATACCATAGGCCCCAAGGATCAGCGCAACAATGTAGTGCTGGGAAGCAACTATGCGTCGGTTTTCCCCTATTACGGCTTAGATGAGCATATGCAATATACCGAGGACATAGGGGCAGAAGTTATCTATATGGTGGCGGAACCCGCAGAAACTCCACAGGGCGCAGCGGACTTGGTAGAATATCTTAACGGAATCCCTGGCGAAAACAACGATGGCGGAACTGACTGGGCCCAGATACGTGCGGATAATGGACACCCCGAGCCGTATAATGTCAAGTATTTTGAGATTGGAAACGAGATGTCTATCAGCAATCAGCAGTATTGGCTAAATCTTCCGTCCGTGTATGGGGAAACTGACCGGGCAAAACGGTATGTGCTGGGAGATACCGTACAGGCGACCAAGGCACCCGCCCGGATAAAGGGAACTTGGCAGGACAATAAGTCACGCGGCACAGCTAATCAAAACTTCTATACGCAGTATAGCCCTGTTGTTGAGGGAACGGATGCGGTTTATGTTAATGGAGTCAAGTGGAATAGAGTAGAACAACTCGATGGGGCTGGATCGGAAAATGTTTATACATTTGACCCGGCAGAAGGAAAAATCAGTTTTGGCGATGGGAAAAACGGCAACATACCGCCTAAGGATGCGACGATAACAATTGATTATCAACATAGACATGCTGGATTTATGGAATACTATGATGCCATGAAGGCGGTTGATCCCAGTATAAAAATTTTTGCCAACCTTCCCTATACCTATAATTTTATTACAGACGGGAAGTGCGATGGTATTGTATACCATAATTACATTGATTTTCCAAGCGACCTGAAAACAAAAGAGGAGGTACATGATACCTATATTGACATTTCTGACCGGCTTGTCAAGATGATCGACAGCAATGTGTCTGAATTAAGAGAACGCTCCGTCAGCCAGGACACAATCGCCGCAGTAACGGAATTTGGGTCGATCAACATTCCAGCTGCCTATTCGGAGGATACCTCTGCAGAGGGGCGGGACGAAGCGCGCTCCTTAAGCCGCGCATTATCCTTTGCAACAACCTATATTGGATCGGCCAAAGCGGAATCGCTAATCCATATTCACCAAGCGTTTACAGCTTACAGCTTTGGGGGAGGGCCTGGAATTACCAATGCGGATCAGGTTTATAACAGTTTGTATGCCCCTTATGCGGATGATCCCACAACATTTATCGAAAGCGGAACAGCGCTGGCCTATAAACTGATAGGAAACAACACAGGAAGTACGGTCAGAAATTCTTATATTCAGAATAATCCGGTTGTTACACGGCATAAAGAGTATGAGGCATTAAATGTTTTGGCAACCCAAGAGGATGAAAACGGGGATCTTTATCTAATGGTAGTCAATCGGGACTCTGAAAATGACATAGCTGCCTCTCTTAATTTAAAGGGATATGCAATATCAGGAAAAGCCAGGATCCAGACATTAAACGCCGAGGATGTTGCCTCCTGTAATACGCCGGAGCATCCCGAGGATATTAAAATTACTGAACAACAGGTGGTGTTTGGAGAGGGAGAAAGCAGTTTTTCCTATACCTTCCCGGCGCATTCTATCGTGGCGATAAAGTTAAGCGGAAAATCCACTGATTTTTATGAAGAAAACTTCCCGCTTCGTCATTTTAGCGCAGTAGAGGTAGGCAAGGTTCCTGAATATTTTGAACTGTCTAACGGTACGGCTTTTGCTCAAAATGATACTGCTGGGAATCGAGCGTTTGAAATTAAAAGGGCAGGGGCAGACACCAAGGTAAAGGGAACGCTTTCCGGACAGGCTGTCAACTCCACGGAAATAAAAACCTATGATGGGTTGATGAAAATTAAGTTTAAGCTAAAGGCTAAACAAACAGGAGGAAGACTGGAGATATCCGTTTTATCAAACGGTAAAAAGGCACTTGAGTTTGCCTTGGAAAATGGCGCTGTAAAAAATGACGGCTCGGTTCGGGCTATTTATACAAACAATCAGTTCCACGACATCGAAATCGTCTTGGACCATAAAGCTGGCCAATACGTATTGTATTTTGATGGAAGCTATATTGGTTCCCCCGGAAAATATAATGCCGAAATTACTGACCCGCTGGACTATATTCAGTTTGAGGCAAAGAATCAGGACGCCTCCTATGTTATAGATGATTTTCTCATCGAGTCCGCGGACGATACCATGCTGCCAAAAATTACGCAGATTGATGCCGTAGAACGGACAACGGAAGTCGGAGAAGCTCCCAGCCTACCTGACAAGGTAACAGCCCGCTATAATACAGGAGAAGACGTAGAAATGGGCGTAACCTGGGATGATATTGATCCTAGCCAATACGCAGCGGAAGGAGTATATGAGGTAGCCGGAACTGTTTCGGAGTTAAACATTCCTGCGAGGGCGGTTATAACGGTAGTAAAACCAATCCATGCATTAACTCCAATAGAAATTCAGACGGTAGCGGGCACCAGTCCCCAACTTCCTGCGAGCATGGAAGTAGAATATATAAGCGGAGAAAAGGAGATAAAGTCCATTATATGGGATGAAATTGATCCTGTACAATATCAATCAGCTGGAGAATTTATTGTAGAGGGCACTATTGATGGCGTAGCAAAACGGCCCCAGGCAAAGATAACGGTCATTGCCAAAGCAGATGTACCGATTATTACAGTAGAAGCTTTTACAAAACGAGCCGATCAGGTTTCGCCGCTCAAGGGAAATCGTGTGGATTCCTTTGTGGAAAATAATGCCGCACTGGCAGGGAGTGCGCAGGGCGCATTGCAGTCCATTGTGACGAAGGAAAACAATACACTGTACCTGACAGTAATTAACCATAATAAAAAGGAGGATATTGGGGCAGCCTTTAATTTGAAAGGATATGTCATAAAGAGCGAGGCGGCGGTGCGGACGGCGGATTATGTAGATGAAAGCAGTCTGGGACTTTGGGAAAACGAAAGCTGTGAAGAGATCAGTGCTTCCTTAGGAATAGGGGAAAGTTCCTTCTCCTATGTTATCCCTGCAGGAGCGGTCGTATCAATAAAAGTGTCGGGAACTAGTTCGGCTGATCCATGGACGGAAAATTTTCAGCTAAGACATTTTAGTGCGGTCGCAACGGGGCAAATGCCTACTTACTTTTCTAAGGTAAGCGGTGCGGCATCCTCTCAGCAGGAACCCGGCAACGCTCAACAGCAGGTATTTATGCTGAAAAGAGATAATACGGACACCCTTGTAAAAGCCACTTTGTCTGGAAAAGATTTTCCTGTAAGCGAAGAGGTCACTTATGACGGGCTTTTACAAATAAAACTAAGTGTCAAGCCGTCGCAGCAAGAAGGGCGCTTCAGCATACAGCTGCTATCGCAGGAAGATGTTGCATTAGAAATTGAATTTAACAATGGAAAGATTATCAGTGACGGAAAGGAAGTAGGCAGTTATCAGGCAAACCAGTGGTACAAACTTGAAGTAGTGCTGGATCATCAGGCAAAAGAATATTCCGTATATAATAATGGAAACTGTCTTGCGTATAATCAAGGCTACTCCGGCACGGCAGTAGATGCTTTAGATTATGCAGCTTTCTGTGTAACGGATACAAACAGCACATTCTATATAGATGATTTCTATATAAGATCTATGGATGTGAAAATGGAATCTAAAATTACACAAATAGATTCTGTTTTTGTGACAACGAAAGCGGGAAACAAACCCGTGCTTCCGTCACAGGTAACTGTTCGTTATAATACGGGAGAAAGTGATGAGAGAGAAGTAATCTGGCAGGAGATAGAGCCCTCATTGTATGAACAGCCTGGAAGATTTACGGTAATAGGTGCAGTTGACGGAACAGTTTTAGAAGCGGCTGCACAGATAACCGTTGAAGAAAATGACAGTACCTCCAGCGATATCAGTGGCAGTGATTCTTCAAGCGATGTTTCCGGGGATAATTCCTCTGATGATTCCTCAAGCGATGCTGCTGATGAGGTTTCCTCCGGCGACTCTCATAGCGATGTTTCCGGGGATAATTCTTCTGATGATTCCTCAAGTGATACTGCCGGCGAGGTTTCCTCCAATGACCCGCATGGCAATGCTTCCGAGGATAGCTCTTCCGACAACCACTCGAACGATGCTGCAGATGGAGGCTCTTCGGATGAATTTTTGAGCAATACCGTTGGAGGTAGTATAACTGAGGATTTAGATCATACGGGTAAAAACGAAAACGAACCACCGGCGACATCCGATCAGAATACCCATTTATTATTAGTAGCGATTTCTGTTGCGGTTTTGTTGGCGGCAGGAAGCATCTGCCTGATAAAGAATGAGACGGATAAGAAATCGTCCTAGTAAAACAGCCCTCGGGATTTTAAAATCCCGAGGGCTGTTTATATAAGACCCGGCTTTTGCAGGAGTTTTATGGCCAATAGCTACCGGTAGTAAACGTATTTATAAAACACCGGATACTCGTTAAACAAATGCTGTAAGGTCGTGCGGTACTGAGAACCGGGGTCGTTGACGGTAAACTTAGAGGCTGTCAGGGTATCCCCGCCGGTGTAACCGGTGACGACCACCCAGTGCTGTTTCCCTGCGCTGGTCTTAGCGCCTACCAGCACCGGCTTGCCCTGTTTTAAAAGGTTATAAACAGCGTTTAAATAGCCGGAGCTGTTTGTCACGTTCACATAATCGCCGGGCCAGTATAAGTCGCCGGAGGAGGAGTAGCTGAGCTTTTTGGACATGGCGTCGGGATAGATGGTGACGCCGTTGCGGTAGGACTCCATCATGGCGATGGCCGTGGTGGTGCAGCCGATGCGGGCAATGGTCTTGCCGGAATTGCCGATGATAACATTTGCCCAACGGCTGTCGGTCTGCTTAAAGTCCGGCAGGGGCAGGGAGACAGCGGCATAGGTCTGGGAGGATTTTAAGTAACTGCTGCTGACATAGCCTGTCTTTACGCCGTCATACAGCACCCTGCTGAATCCTGAGGACTCCGAAAGGACCAAAACCGTTTTCCCCTTGGCTAACGAACCGATGATCCCATAGCCGGTGCCCGGGCCGCTGCGGACGTTGAGGTTTGTGGAGCTTGTGTTGACGGCAGCGATCTTGCTGGAAACCGTCTGGATATAATCCTTGTGGCAGTAACCGTATTTGCCGTCAGCGTATTCCACCTTCCACCAGCTGCCGGACAGGGAGAGAAGCGTCACATAACTGCCCTTATTTAACGAAGCGACCACCGCCGCGGAGGTGGAAGCGCTGGCCCGGACGTTAAGCCGGCCTGAGGAGGTGGCGACCACGCCCGCCTGACTGCTGGCGGATGCCGCCGAAGCGCTTATACCAGCGGCAGAGAGAAAGCAGACGCTTATTACCACCGCGGTAAACAGAGAGAGCAATCGTTTCATCAGAAGTTTTTTGTTGTTCATAAAACCCACCTTTATACAAAATTTGTTTTTACATTTGGCTTTCGCCTACGCAAATCATATCATTTAAGTAGGTTTTTGACAATACTGAAAATACCGGAAACAAAGGCAAAAAAAGGACGTGCTGCAATATGCAGCACGTCCTTTTGGAAGCTTATTATAAATCCTGTAGCTGTGCGGTGTACAGCTTGTAGTAGTCGCCTTTTTTAGCCATCAGTTCCTCGTGGGAGCCGCACTCGGTGATGCCTTTGTTGGAGACATACATGATCTTGTCGCAGTTTTTGATGGTAGAAAGCCGGTGGGCGATGATAAAGGAGGTTCTGCCCTTGAGCAGCTCGTTTAAGCCCTTTTGCAGCTGCCGCTCGGTCTTGGCATCGATGGAGGAAGTGGCCTCGTCCAAAATAAGGATTCTGGGGTCGGCGAGCAGCGTGCGGGCAAAAGCCACCAGCTGTTTTTGCCCTTGGGACAAACGGCTGCCCCGCTCGTTGACCTCGGTGTAATAGCCAAGTTCCATCTGTTCGATAAACTCGTTGGCACAGACGGTCTCGCAGGCCTTTTTCACCTCGGCGTCGGTGGCGTCCAACCGGCCGTATTTAATGTTGTCCATAATCGTGCCGGAGAAGATAAAGCTGTCTTGCAGCATGATGCCCATCTGGGAGCGCAGGGAGTGAAGGGTCACCTGGGAGATATCGTGACCGTCCATCAAAATCCTTCCCCCATTGAGGTTATAAAACCGGGAGATCAAGTTGACGACGGTGGTTTTTCCGGCGCCGGTGGGGCCTACCAAAGCGATGCTCTCGCCCGGTTTTACCTGGAAAGACAGATTCTCCAGGATATTCCGCTCCCCGTCGTAGGAGAAGGTCACATGGTCAAAGGTTACCTCGCCGGTGATGGGAGGAAGCTCCTTGGCACCGGGAGCATCGCTGACGGTGACCGGCTCGTCCATGGTCTCAAAGATCCGCTCCAGATAAGCGATGGCGTTGACAAAGTTGTTATAAAGGTTTGCGATATTTAAAATCGGCTGCCAGAACCGGGTAGCATAGGTGGTCATGGCAAAGATGATGCCGAAGGATACCGAGGGCTGCAAAGCCAGCACTCCGATAAGATACAGCGCCGCCGTGACCCACACCGAGATGTTGTCCACCGACGTCCATACCAGGTTTCCGATATACTGGGCTTTCATCCAGGCATCCCGGTAATTTTTGTTAAGGCGGCCGAAGATGTTTTTGTTTTCCTCTTCCCGGGTGAACAGCTGGGTGATCTTAGCGCCGTCCAGACTTTCGTGGAGGTAGGCGTTCATGTTGGAGCTTTTGTTGGACACCTGCTGCCAGGAACGCCGCTGGGCCGGCTTGATGAGAAAGACAAGCAGCAAAAAGATGGGAATGCCTGCAAACACCAGCAGGGACAGCTTGGGGCTGGTGGCGATCATGAAGATCGAGATAAAGATCAGGTTAAAGACTTCCAGCACAAAGTTGATGATGCCGTTGGAAAGGGTGTCCGACACGTTGTTGACGTAGTGGACGATCCTGGTCAAAATCTTTCCGTGGGGCCGGTTGTCATAATACTCAAAGGAGAGCTCCTGCAAATGGTCAAACAGGTCTTTCCGGATGTCGTAGATAATCTCCTGCCCTACCCTAGTCATCATGCGGGAGCGGATGGTGGTAAACGCCACGCTGACAATAATGGTAATGAGCAAAACCACCGACAGCAAAATCAGCTGGGGGACGTCCTTTTGGGGGATAGTGTTGTCCAAAGCGTACTGGATGATTTTGGGACCAAACAGGGTGGTGACCGCCGCCAATGCCGACAGGATCAGGGCCACCGTCATGGGACGTCCGTGGCGTTTAATGTATTTGCCGGCCCGTTTTAAATGGGTAAAGCTAAAAGGGGTTTCCAGGGTTTCGTCAACGTCGAATTTATTTCTGGCCATTTGTTATTCCCCCTTTTCCTGAGCCGCCTGGGGCGCGGCGCCGTCGCTTTGCAGGTCGTAGATCTCCCGGTAAAAGCCGGGGTGTTTTAAAAGCTCTTCATGGGTGCCCATCTCGGCGATCTCCCCGTTTTGCAGCACGATGATCTTATCGGCGCTTTTGGTGGTGGAGATCCGCTGGGCAATGATGAATTTGGTACAGGGGAAATCCAGGTTTTTAAGGCTTTGCTGGATGAATTTTTCCGTTTCCATGTCCACGGCGGAGGTGGTGTCGTCCAAAATCAGGATGGCGGGCCGGACGGCCAGCGCCCGGGCCAATGCGATCCGCTGCTTCTGACCGCCGGACAGGCCCACGCCCCGTTCGCCGATAATCGTTTCAAAGCCCTGCTCCATACCGTCAATAAAATCGGCGGCGGCTAAGTGGGCGTATTTTTTGACCTCTTCCTCGCTGATGTCCGGGTCGCCGTAGGCGATATTGCCGTCCACCGTGTCGGAGAATAAAAACACATCCTGGGTGGCCATGCCGATGTTATGGCGCAGGTCGGACTTATCCCACATCTTGACGTTTAACCCGTCCACATCCACTTCCCCCTGAGTGGCGTCGTACAGCCGGGGGATCAGGTTGACAAGGGAGGTTTTCCCAGCGCCGGTGTTACCCATGATGGCGATGGTCTCGCCGGGGTTGGCGGTAAAGGTGATGTGCTTTAACACCTCGCTGCCGTGGAAGGAAAGAGTGACGTCTTTAAACTCCACCTTGCCTTCGAACCGTTCTTTCTTGCTCACACAGTTATAGCGGTTGACAATGGTGGGATGGGTGTAATAAAGCTCGATGATCTTGGAGGAACTGGCGAAGAACCGCTGCAAATCGTTTAACAGCATCCCCATCATCCGCATGGGGTTAGCTAGCGTCCCCGCCAGGGAGGAAAACGCCAGCAGCTCGCCGGCGGTGAGCCTGCCGTAGATCATAAACAGTCCGCCCACCAAAAGGGTCACCACCGTAAGGGATTGGGCCAAAGACTCCACTACCGGATAGTAGTTGTACCACAAAAGGTTTGCCTTCATGTTGGCGTCCCGGTAATCGGCGTTTTTGCCGTCGAATTTTTTTCGCTCAAAATCCTCCCGGGCAAAGGCGCGCACCACCCGGTTGCCGGCGATGTTTTCCTGGGCGCCCACGTTTAGGTCAGACAGCCTTTCCCGGGAGTCCCGGTGCAGTGGGCCCACCTTCCGGGAAAACCGGGTGGTCACCACATAGATAAACGGGGTGATCGCCAGCAGAATCAGGGTAAAAATGACATCCACCGTCAAGAAGTACACCACGGTGCCGATAAAGACCACAACGTTTTCCAAAATTACACGGACGATCCAGGCCAGGGTGTGCCGAATCATGTCCATATCGCCGGTTAGGCGGTTCATCAGGTCGCCGGTGCGGTTTTTGTCGTAAAAATCCATGTCCTGGCGCTGCATGTTTTGATACAAATAATCCCGCAGGGTGCGCACCACCCCCTGGGAGGCCCGTTCGCACAGGATAATCACCAGATAAAAAACTGAGGTTCGGGCTAAGGTGGACAACACTAGGCCGATGACTAAGGGAATCAGCCTGTCCACATGGCGGACCACCTGACCGGAGGCGTCGGGAACCCCGGTGATAACCTGGTCTACAATCTGCTGGGAGATCATGGGGTTTACTAACGTCAGGCCTGCGCCTACCACCACCAGGCACAGGGCGATGATATAAGCCACCCGGTAGCCTTTTAGATTTTTCCAAATCCATCGAATCTGAAACATAGCTTTCAGTCCTTTCCATCCTGCAGTGAGGAATGGGATCGTGGGTATACTGTCGAAACGTAGGTTAATTATAGCGCATCTGATAAAAAAGGAAAGGGGTTTTGTGAATTTTCTGATAACAAAAAATGACTGTTTTTTAACGACATCCCTGTGCAAAATGTCTATATATTAACGGAAAGAATGATTTTTGCCGGAAATGTCAACGATTGTTTACAAAAAAGTCTGTGACCGGTATAATAAAACCATACCAGACAGGATATGAGGAGGGGATTTATATGGTTGCGCGGCTTTACAGTTTTGGCCTTTGCGGGATGGAGGCCTTTGTGGTTACCATTGAGGTGGATATTTCCAAAGGGCTTCCGGGATTTGAGATCGTGGGGCTGCCTGACGCGGCGGTGCGGGAGAGCCGGGACCGGGTGCGCAGCGCCATGAAAAACTGCGGTTATGATTTTCCCGTCAGCCGCATCACCATGAACCTGGCCCCGGCGGATATTAAAAAATCCGGGCCTTTGTATGATCTGCCGTTACTGTTGTCCATGCTGTGCGCCACCGGGCAGCTGGAGGGGGAGTGGGAGGACAGCGCCTTTTTGGGGGAGCTCTCCCTCACAGGGGAGGTTCGTCCGGTCAACGGGGTGCTGCCCATGGCCATCGCCGCGAAGGAACATGGCTTCCGGCGGATTTTTGTCCCCCGGCAAAACGCCGCCGAGGGCGCGGCGGTGGAGGGCATCCAGGTGTTCGGCGTCTCCCACGTCAAGGAGCTCACCGCCTTTTTATCCGGCGCCGGCCCGTTAGAACCGGTATCTCAAAAACCGGACTTTAATGTGGAGCGCGAGCCCCAGCCGGATTTTTGCGACGTCAAGGGCCAGCAGGGGGCCAAACGCGCGCTGGAGATCGCGGCGGCGGGTGGGCACAACGCTTTGCTAATCGGCCCGCCCGGCTCGGGGAAGAGTATGCTGGCAAAGCGTTTGCCCTCCATTCTGCCGGACATGAGCTTTGAAGAATCCATCGAAACCACCAAAATTCATTCCATCGCCGGGATTTTGCCGCCCCAGACGCCTTTAATCGTCCACCGCCCCTTCCGCGCGCCTCATCACACCATCTCCGCCCCCGGCCTGGCGGGAGGCGGCAACAGCCAGATTCGGCCGGGAGAGATCTCGCTGGCCCACAACGGGGTGCTGTTTTTAGACGAGCTGCCGGAGTTTTCCCGGACGGCGCTGGAGGTTTTGCGCCAGCCGATGGAGGATTCCAAGGTGACCATCTCCCGGGTCAACGGCTCTTTGTCCTACCCCTGCTCGGTGATGGTGGTCGCGGCGATGAATCCCTGTCCCTGCGGGTATTTTGGCCATCCTGCCCGGCCCTGCACCTGCACGCCTCAGCAGGTGTCCCGGTATCTTTCCCGGGTGTCCGGCCCCCTTTTAGACCGGCTGGATCTGCATATCGACGTGCTTCCGGTGGAGTTTTCTTCCCTTACCTCCACCCAAAAGGCCGAACCCTCCGCCGCCATCAAAAAACGGGTGGATGCCGCCCGGAAACGCCAGCAGGAGCGCTTTGCCGGGCAAGGGATCTCCTGCAACGCCCGCATGAAGCCGGGAATGCTGGCTGAGGCCTGTCCTATGACCGATCAGGCGGAAACCTTACTAAAAAACGCCTTTGAACGGATGGGGCTTTCCGCCCGGGCCTATGACCGGATCTTAAAAGTCGCCCGCACCATCGCCGATCTGGACGGGGAGGACGTTATCGCCGCCGGGCATATCGCCGAGGCGGTGCAGTACCGGAGCCTCGACCGGAAATACTGGCTGAGCGACCGGTAGGCGTATTTTATATGTGCGGAAAAACTCATCCCGGGGCAACCGCCCCGGGATGGGTTTACAACAGAATATACAAAAGCGCTAACAAAAGAGAGGGGTCGGCTCCTTCGTTTGCCAGCAACAGAAGCAGGGCAAGCAACAGGAGCTGATCGTTTTGAAGCCCCAGCATTCCCGCGATTCCCGACAAAGGGGAACCAGCGGGATTTTTTTGTTCTAAAGGCTTTTCCTGGGACTTTTCCGGCGGCTTTGCCGGGGGAGGCTCCGGCGGGGGAGGGGCTACCTGCTGGCGGGCCCGGCGCTGCATCTCCCGCACCCGCCGGATGGCGTCCGCCTGCATGGACATGATCTCCCCGCTGGTATATCCGGATTGATTCATCTTGCGTCACGCCCTTTCCTGCTGTGGGAGAACGATAAGCCCGGCCTGTTACTCTTTGTGAAACATCCCGTCGAACAGGCCCAGATCTTTTACAAGAGGGATAAGCTCCATTAATTGGAGCATCCGCAAGGCCTCGTCGGCTTTTTTCTGGCGTTCCGGCTGCAAATGTGGCTTTAAGGCCATAATCAGCCGGGTGTTTTTGTCCTCCTTGCGGCTGCCGAGCTTAGACAGCACCGGCCCCAGCTTCATGAGCATCCCCACGTCAAGCCCCCCGGCTGTGTCCGCCCCGCCGGGGGGAGGGGAGACTTCTGCTTCCTCCGGAGAGTGGCCGTGCTCTTGTAAAAAGCCGTCCAAAAGATCCCCCAGCGGGTCGGAAGAAGCGCCTTTGCCGGCAGAAGGCGCCGGAGGGAGAGAGTTTTTTTGCCCATCTAGGGAGGAAAACAGCTCCCGCAGCCTGTTTTGCCCCTGTTCGGTGCTGAGGATCTCCCGGAGCTTTTGGATGACATCCTCCACGGCAGGGCCTCCTTTCAGGCTGGATACTTACCGAGCTAACCGCTTTGCGGTTAGCCGTTTTGTCCCAAAATGACTTTCAGCTTTGCCAGCACTTTGGGGTCGCTTAAAAACTGCTGGGAGAGCTGGGGGTCGGACAGGATTTTTTGCAGTTTGGCGGCGTTGCGGGGCCCCATTTTTTGCAGAGCGTTTTGCAGGTTGCCGCTTTCCAGCTGCTGCTTTAACTCCTCCGGGGAAATACCAAGCTTATTCGACGCGGTTTTGAGCATATCGTTTACCTGTCCGGCACTGAAATCGTTTTGGTTCATAAAAAGGCCTCCTGTGAAATTTTTTGGGGATTCCGGTTTCATAGGGCTTTGCTTCTTTGTTATTTTATGATACAGTGGGATAGGATAGAACATGTGCTGAGAGGCGGCGATAAAATGAGGATAATTGTTGTTTCGGATACCCACGGGGATTTTTGGTCCCTGCACGAGATTGTGGAAAAGCATCAGCGGGACGCGGACTTTTTTATCCACCTGGGGGACGGCGCCCGGGAATTAGCGGAGATTAAAGAAATGTACCCTGACCGATTATTTTATTCGGTGCGGGGCAACTGTGACCTGGGTTCCCGGGAAAAGGAAGTGGGGACTATCACAGCCGGAGAGGTGAAGATACTCTATACTCATGGTCATTTGTACCATGTAAAATACGGATTGTATGATTTGGAGGCGCTGGCCAGGGAAAATCACGCTCAGATCGCCCTGTACGGACACACCCACCGGGGGGAGACACAGTATGAAGACGGGCTTTACATCATGAATCCGGGGAGCCCTTCCCGCCCCCGGGACAGCGACCCCAGTTATGGGATTGTGGATATCACAAAAGCGGGAATTGTGCTGAATCTGGTAAAAATCAAACCGTAAAAGGAAATGGAAAAAGTTTTCGGATAGAAGGAGGATATCTATGGACTCGTTTGGCATCAAAGGGCTTCACACCAAAAAGCTGGGGGAGCGCTTTTTGTGGTTTGACCGGCTGGGTTCCACCAACGACTATTTAAAAGAGCACGGGCCAAACCTTCCGGATGGGACGGTGGCCGCCACGGCGGAACAGTATGAGGGCAAGGGCCGCCTGGGCCGGAGCTGGAACGTCCCCCGGGGGGAGACGGTAGCCATGTCGGTGCTGTTTCATGATGTGAAGGAGGATATGCTTCCTTTACTGCCCCTCGTCTTCGGGCTGGCGGCGGCAAAAGGGCTGTCCGGGCTGACTGGGCAAAAGGCGCTTATTAAATGGCCCAACGACGTGGTGATGGGCGGAAAAAAATTAGCGGGGATTTTATGTGAAAGCGTTATCGGCCCGCACCGGACCTTTGCCGTGTGCGGGATCGGGATCAATGTGCTGCAAAAACAGGCGTATTTTGATGAGCAGGAACTTCCTTACGCCACCTCGCTCATTTTGGAAACCAAGGTGAACTACACCCTGGACGAAGTGGCTGCGGCTGTGTTAAACGAGCTGGAACCGGCGGTGGAAATCCTGCGGGAAAAGGGCTTCGGAGCGCTCAAACACGAGTATGAGTCCTACTGCGTCACCCTGGGACGGCAGGTGCGGATTATCAAAGAGGGAGAGCAAAAAGAGGGTACGGCGCTGGCGGTAGGCGAAGACGGGGCGCTTTTGTGCAACATAGACGGGACGCTGATTGCCGTGCGCTCCGGGGAAGCCTCGGTGCGGGGATTGTACGGGTACCTGTAAAAGATCTTGCGCATAGCGGTATAAGGCCGTCCTTTGCCAAAACGGCAATAGCAAATGCGGAAAAATAGGAAAATTTTGATTTAACGATTTTTCCGCATAAATCCCTCTGTTTGGGGGATTGCCAGTCGGAATTATTTCCGGTATACTGGTCATATTGGAATCGGAAATCATTTGGGAAATGAGGAGATCACATGACAAATCCCGTTTTTTCTCCGGCAGATATCCTGCTCCCCAAAGGGCAGGATATGACAAAGTGGAGCGTGGTGGCCTGCGACCAGTATACCTCCGAGCCCGCCTATTGGGAGCGGGTGGAGGCGTTTGTAGGGGACAAACCTTCTACTTTGCGTATTACATTGCCGGAAATATACTTAGAGAATTCAGAGGTGCCCCAAAAAATCCAATATGTCAACCAGACAATGGAGCAGTATGACCGGGAAGGGGTGTTTTGCTGCCTGCCACACAGCCTTGTGTATGTGGAACGGGCCCTATCCGGCGGCGGTGTGCGCAAGGGCCTGGTAGGCGCTGTAGACCTGGAGCGGTATGACTACGCCAAAGGCTCCCAGAGCCTCATACGCGCCACCGAGGGGACGGTGCTGGAACGAATCCCGCCCCGGGTAAAGGTGCGGGAAAACGCCCTGCTGGAAAGTCCTCACATCATGCTGCTGATCGACGACAAAGAGGATACGGTGATCGGCCCTCTTGCACAGAGCAAAGAGGAATTTGCGCCGGTGTATGATTTTGATCTGATGGAAAACGGCGGCCATATCAAAGGCTGGCAGGTTTCCCCTGAAAAAGCCCAGGGAGTTTTAGCGGCGCTGGAGCAGCTGGCACAGCCGGAGGCCTTCCGGGAAAAATACGGCGCGCCGGAGGACAAGGGCGTTTTGCTGTTTGCCGTGGGGGACGGCAACCACTCCCTGGCCACGGCCAAAGCCTGTTATGAAAATTTGAAAAAAGTCCTTCCGCCGGAACAGGCGGCTGTCCATCCGGCGCGGTATGCGCTGGTGGAACTTAATAATATTCACGATCCCGCCCTGGAGTTCGAGGCAATCCACCGGGTGGTGTTCGGCGTGGATGGTGGGGAGATGTATAAAGCGCTTTCCCGGTATTTTGATTTGTCGGAGGCTCCCTGCAACGGACAGCCGGTCACCATGCTGTGGCAGGGGGAGGGGGGCCTTTTCGAGAAGCCCCTTTGGATTCAAAATCCCTGCTCCCAGCTGGCGGTAGGATCGCTGCAGGCGTTTTTGGACGGGTATCTTTCCTCCCATAAGGGACGGGTGGATTACATCCACGGGGAGGATGTGGTGCGAAAGCTGGCGGGACAGCCCGGCAACGTGGGCTTTCTGTTGCCGGATATGGGGAAAGGGGAATTGTTCCCCACCGTGATCTTTGACGGCGCGCTGCCCCGGAAGACCTTTTCCATGGGCCACGCCTGGGACAAGCGGTATTACCTGGAATGCCGCAAGATCCGGTAACAGGGAATTTATAAAAGGGGACTTTTGCAAAGCAGGAATCCCCTGGTTAATTTGGATAAAAAACAGTTGCCGCCCATTTAATATGGGCGGCAACTGTTTTTTACTGATAAGCGGCAAAAATCGCGTCAAATGTTTCCCCTGGCATCTTGACATAATACCAGTTCAGATGATAATACCCCACATAGCCGCCTTCAAACAGCTGCAGCATCACCTGCGTGCCGTCCTTCATAGTCAGGTACAAAGGGGGCTGGTAGCGGTAGCTCTGGTAAAAGTCCGGGTCGTCCGCGAGGGTATCATAGGTATATTCGAACGGAGCATTATATAATTCCTCGATAAAATCATTTATCTGCTGATCGGTGACACCGGAAAGTTCCCGAAAGTCTATGCCATAAGAATCATCACTCCAGCTTTCGTAGGTCTGGCATCTTGCAGAGGCCCAGTTATCTTTTATATGCAGCCGGTCGCCGAACAGATCTTTTCCGGTGCTGAGCTCAATGTCGTTGAGGCGCTCAAAAAACAGGATCTCTTTGACTGTACCGCCGCTTTCATTCGTATGCTTCTCCACCAGGCAAAGGCGGAAGCCTATGTCATACCCCTTGACGGAATAGACATCTCCGGTGTTCGTGGAGGCAAATTCTGTGTCATAGTCCTCCCGGGTGGACCATTCGTCGATGCTGTCGGTGGCGTGGCCCAGATAGTCGCCTACTAGGTCTTCAATCGCTTCTGCGTCGGTGTCGTAGTAGACCTGGGCCTGGGAATAGATGTGGCCATTATAGACGATCAGCCCTCTCATAGCATATGAAGAGGGATTAAAGTCTTCCGGCAGCTCGATGGCGGGAACATAAAGGGTACCGCCTAGGTTGTTTTGGTCGAAGGTACTGCCGCTGTTTACCTCATTGTTATTTCCAGCGGGAGGGTCGACGGTGTCTAGGTTATCATCCTTAGAGTTGCTTTCGCTGGCAGGCTCACTGCTGTTTCCGGCAGAGGAGGAGGGATTTAAAAGGGTATCGGTTGGCGGGTTAGGCTGCTCCCTGCCGGGAGAAATAAGGGAACGCAGCGGGGTAAAGGGGAGCACGGCCAGAAGGGCCAGGCAGGCGGCGCAGGCGGCGATTTTTGACCATATCCGCAAAGGACGCCGCTGATTTTTCTGAAAAGCTTCCGCTTCGTCTATATAGTTGTCGTTAATGCCGCCGATGCAGTGGGCTAAACGGTCTTGTTTCATAGGGCGATCTCCTCCGATTCCAGGTGCTTTTTAAGGCTTTCCCGCAGGCGTCTTAAAAGCGAATTGGTTTTGCTTACCGACCATCCCATCCGGACAGAGAGGTCTTTTAAGCTGTCAAAATACCAGTAGCGGCGGACAAAGGCCACCCGCTGCTGCTTGGGGAGGGTGTCAAGCCATCGGTTTAACGACTGGGTGATCTCCTGATCCTCCAGCTCTTTTTCCGGTGTGGATAAGTCCGGCAGGCAGCCTTCCAGCTCGTCAAGGACCACGCAAGCGCTTTTGCCGCCCCGTTTTTCCCGGGACAGGTCCCGCAGGCGGTTAAGCGCCAGATTCCGGGTGATCCGGCAGATAAACGCCTTAAGCGATGCTGGACGCTGGGGAGGAATGGCTTTCCAGCCCCGCAGCCAGGTGTCGTTTAAACATTCCTCACTGCTGCCGCTGTCCTCCAGAATGCGCAGGGCGATGCTGCGGCAGATCCCGCCGTATTTTTGTTCGGTCTGGCGGATGGCGCTTTCATCCCGCTGCCAGAATAGCTCGATGATTTTTTCGTCCTCCATAAGGTTTCCTCCTCCCCCAAAGGCCTTTTCACTTATATAGACCCCCAAAAACGGAAAACTGTTCACCGGTAATCCTATTTGTACCATATGATGATTTATTAGCTATTGAAAGCCAACATGGAACGCTTGGATCGTCAAAAACCGGCGACAGATGTGCAAAGATTCATTGCAAAATTTATCATTTTACAATGAATCTTAAAAAATCGCTTGCGGGCCATAAAGCTGGTCTGCATTTCGCATCTTACAGATGCGAAACCGCGATTTTTCCGTTGGGGAATGTTAGAAGGGGGGAAAAGCCCCTCTTCTACAAATCTATTGTACCATAAAATAGGATTACCGGCCTTTTCTTCATGCTTTTTAGTTTAAAAAACAGGAACCCCAAAAAGCTTTTCTCCATAGGATAGGGTAAACACAGTTAAAATGAATCTGCGAGCGCCCTTTGCCGGATGGGAGCGCGTCCTTTTCTAACAGGGCAAAGGGCCTTTGACTATATACCTTTGGGGGAAATTTTTTATGAACACGCAAAAAACCTTTTTTGTGGCGGGAGGCGATCTGCGGCAGGCCTTTGTAGCGGGGCATCTGACCCGGGACTACACCGTTTATGCCCTGGGCTTTGACAACAATGTGGAGCTCCCAGGCGGGGTGATCCCCATCGAGTCGGTGTGCGAGCTTCACGCGCCGCCGGATTACATCCTTTTTCCTATCCCTGCCACCAACGACGGCGAGCATGTGAACATGCCCCTTTCCCATAAACATACAAAACTCAAAGACGTTTTGGAAGCCGCCGGGCCGGATACGGTGGTGTTCGCCGGAAAAGCCGGCGGCGCCTTGGCGGCCATGTGCCATTTGCAGGGGCTTCCTCTGATCGATTATATGGAGCGGGAGGAACTGGCTGTGCTAAACGCCGTCCCCACCGCCGAGGGCGCTGTCCAGATCGCTATGGAGGAAATGCCCACCACGTTATTTAGACAAAAATGCCTGATTACCGGCTGCGGCCGGATCGCCAAGGCACTGATCCGTGTTTTAAGCGGGTTTGGGATGGATGTCACCATTGCCGCCCGCAAATACGGGGATTTAGCCTGGGCCAAGGTGTACGGCTGTCACGGGCTTCCCATCCGGGAGCTTGCAACCCGGGCGGGAGAGTTCGATTTGATTTTAAATACCGTCCCGGCGATTTTGTTCGGCCAAAAGGTCCTTAAACAGCTGAAACCGGGCTGCCTGCTCATCGACCTGGCCTCCAAGCCGGGGGGAGTGGACTTCACCATGGCGAAAGAGCTGGGTGTGAAGGTTATCTGGGCGCTGTCCCTGCCCGGGAAAGTGGCGCCTGTGACCGCCGGAGAAATTATCAGTAACACCATCGGCAACATCATGGAGGAAAGGGGAATCGGGTAATATGAAACAGGTAAAAGTGGGGTTTGCCCTGTGCGGGTCGTTTTGCACCTTCCAGGCGGTGATCCAACAGATGGAAACGCTGATTGCCGAAGGGTATGAGCTTTTTCCCATCATGTCCGACAACGCCTACCGGTTGGATACCCGCTTTGGCAAAGCAGAGGATTTCGTCGCCACGGTGGAAACCATTTGCAGCCGGCGGATTATCCACACCATCCCGCAGGCGGAGCCTATCGGCCCGCAAAAGATGTTCGATGTGCTGGTGGTGGCCCCCTGCACCGGGAATACTTTGGCAAAACTTGCAAACTCTATTGTGGATACGCCGGTAACCATGGCGGTGAAATCCCACCTGCGAAACGGCCGCCCGGTGGTGATCGCCGTTTCCACCAACGACGCGTTGTCCGGCTGCGCCCAGAATATCGGCAAGCTGCTTAACAAAAAGCATTTCTATTTTGTCCCCATGCGGCAGGATAACTGTGAGAAAAAACCCGCCTCGATTGTGGCGGATTTTACCCGGATCGGCCCCGCTGTTGACGCCGCGCTGGAAGGCCGGCAGCTTCAGCCGCTGTTGTGTACACAATAGGGCAAAAATCTTATCAGAATTTACACATATTAACAATATGTTCATTGTATTAACGAACTAATTCCTGTAAACTAGTCTTAGAATAAAATGGCGCGGGAATTTCCGGCGTGGGATGTGTAAAGGAGCTGTTAGCATGGATCAATTCGGAATCAGTAAACTGGACTTAAAACGGCGCAATCGGATGCAGATTTTAAAACTTCTGCGCCAAAAAGGACCGACCTCCCGGATTGATATCTCGGCAGCGCTGGAATTGACCCGGGCGGCGGTGACCATTATCACCAACGAGATGATCGAACAGGGCATCATCTACGAAAAAGGGGAGGCAAACCCCTTGGGGCAAAAAGCCGCCCGCGGCCGCAAAAAGATCTTACTGGATATTAACAGCAATTATAAATTCGCCTTCGGCGTGGTGGTGGATGTGGGCTGCATCAGCGTGGGGCTGTCCAATATAAGCGGCGAGGTGCTGGACAAGCAGTTTTACACCCTTTCGATCGAGGAAAAACGGCCGGAGGTTGTGCGCAAAATCTGCGAGATCGTCACCCGGATTAAGGACAACAACTGCCTGGACAGCGACGCCATCCTGGGACTGGGGCTGTGCATCTCCGAAAACGAGTACAGCCGGATGCAGGTGGCGGTGGAGCATTATGTGCCCGATTTGTCCGGCTTGAAAAACGAGCTGGAAAACGAGCTTTCGGTTCCCGTCACGGTCTGCGAGACGGTTAAGGCCCTGGCGCTGGCGGAAATCGACTTTAACTTTAAAGGCCAGGTAAAACCCCGCAACATGGTGTTTATCCGCTATGGGGAGGAAATCGACGCGGCGGTGGTGCTGCAAAACCGCATCTATGCCGGAACCAACAACCGCTCCGCCCGGTTTGGGCACCTGATCGTCAACCCCCAGGGCAGAGAATGCGCCTGCGGGCGGATAGGATGCGCTGTCACCGAAATTTCCCGCACCGTGCTTCTGCACAAGGTGCGGCAGGTGTACTCCCAGGAAAACACCCCCGCTTTGTACGAGGCTACCGGCGGCAATCCGGAGAATATCGGCGTGCTGCTGCAAAACGTTTCCTTACAGTTTGCCGACCGGGCGATATCCGATATCTTTAAGGGCGCGGCGGAATATTTTGCCATCGCGGTGGTGAATATGGTCACCATGTTCGATCCCGAAAAGGTGGTCTTTTTCGGGGATATCTGCTTAAACCAGGCGTTTTTAGAGTATGCTAAAAGCCGGATGTCCTATCTTGCCCATTACCGCTATTCCGACCTGACGGTGGAAAGCGCCTTTAACCAAAAGATGATCTATCTGGCCGGCTGCGCGGTGGCCATCCGGGAATTTTTCATTGAAAGAGGCGGCTTTGTCCGGTAACCAGGCCGCCGGCAAAAGAAAAAGCCGTTAAAAAACCACTTGCCGCCCGTGCTGAATGGGCGGCAAGTGGTTTTTTAAGAGGCTGCCAGGCAAACGTATGGCAGTACCCCCCTTTTTTACGGCTAGAAGCCCGAAAGATGCGATTCCTGTGTGAAACGCATCTTTCGGGCTTCTCAGAAATGGAATGTCAAAACTGCTGGCCGTTTTTTCTCTTTAGGCCGGCAGTTGTGCGGGTGCTAACAGGCGAAACACCCGCTGTAGACAGGAGGCCATCAAAACTTATCTGTGGACGCGTTTCTTTTTCCATACTCCCCAATTTTGCGGATCAGGGCCGTTGGCCACACCGCCGTTCGCGGTTTTGCGGCAGCACCCTGGCGGAACTTTCGTTGTTCCTATAGGCAATCCCCAGGCGCCCACGCCAACAGTTTGGTGGCGGTACAGGTGTTTATTTTTCTTTCTCTAAAAACCTGTACACCCCTTATAACTCATTTAAGAGGGGTTTTGTGACAAAAAAGTCGAACTTTGTAATAAAACACAAATTGTTAACAGATTTCTTGTGAAACTGCACAATAAATAAGCAGGCCCCGCTGGGTTTTCCAAGCGGGGCCTGCATGAAACGAAAAAGACTAAAAACGAAAATATTTAAATCGCCAAAACCGGCGACAGGTGCGTCGGTTTTGGCATACAACAAATCCCGCGATTGCGGGATTTGTTGGGGGAATGATTAGAAGGGGGGCTTGCCCCTCTTCTAGGCTGTCGACTTTGTCCACAAGCCCAAACGGGGAAGGCCCCGCTTGGCCGGTGTGTTTTACCTGCTTGTTTACCGGCTGTTTTGATTATTCGCTGAATACAAGCTCGCCTGTGTAAACAGTGGGCCGTTCCACCACGGTGCCCGAACCGTTGTAGATGGCGAATTCCACCTCGGCCCGGTAGGTGCCGTTTCCATCATTCATAAAGGGAAACTGTTTGTTGATAACCTGGCCCTGAATCAGCTCGTCGGCGGATTCTACCTCGTTCCACCACCACAAAAACTTTTTCTGAAGCTTCACCCGGACCCACACCATGGTGACGTCGCTGGTGCCTCTAAAGTCTGCATGGCAGTAAATGCCGATTCCATCTTCGGTGAGGTAAGCGTTTACCTGAGTGGCGTGCTCATAAAAGGGCACGACCTCGTACGCCTCGTCGGTGGAAACCTCCGGCTCCTGGGCGCTGGCCGCCAGGGGGACGGTGAACAGCATCACGCAGCACAACAACACGCTGACGAATTTTTTAAACATAACACATACAACCTTCCTCAAAAATTTTTGGCAGATTTTGTTTCCTGCCGCCTCTATAAACCGCATTTTCCCCCTGGTTGTGACAAAAATCGTGGACATTTTGACAGTTTCGGCAGGTCAAAAAACCTTCGTCCGGTTTTGGAACGGGATTTTACATACCCTGCAAAACACCCTGCACCCTGTTTAAAACGTAAAATTCCCGCCCAGGCCTGCCGGCCGGGCGGGAATTTTAGAAATGGATATAGAAATGGAAATAAACGCACACAAGCAAAACAGAAAGGGCGTCAGGGCTGGGGCGTCAGGGAAGAAACCACCTTTAACACCTCGTCAAACTGGTCTTCCGCCACCGGGACGTGCAACGTAAACACATAGGTGCCGGTGTTCCAGTAAAGGTGATAGGCGTTTTTGTTGTAATAATAAAAGCCGTCGGCCCCGTCAATGTCAATAGGGAGGATGTACAAGGCGTCCTCCGTGTCAATATGCCATCGTGTGCTTGGGTTTAGCACACGCTGTTCGTAGGATATATACTGCCCGTCGTCGTTGTAATAATCGATAAACCGGTCCTGAGGAGTATCCAATTTGGTTTCCGCGCGGTTATATCCTTCGGGGAAATAGGTGGGGACATAATACTGTTCGATTTCCTCAAGAAGAGGCTTCCCTGCATCCTCCTTGTTTTGGGAGAAAATCACTAAAGAGTACTCAGGACGGGTGGATATCGTGTATCTTAAATCGGTATTGTGCCCGGCGCTTACTCCAAACAGCGCGGTAACCGTGACCGTGGCCACCAGCGCCGCCACAGCCACCCGCCGGCCCCAGATGTGGGTCACCGGCCGGGACTGGGATTTGGCTTTGGCCTTGGGCAGATGTTTCATCATATGCTCCATCCGGCGGTTAAAGCGCTTGGTAAAGTTGTAGGCGCGCTTTAACTCTTCTTCCTTGGGGAGGGCGGCAAGGGCTTCTTGTTCATATAATTCCAGCGCCTGGCGCAGCTTATCGGGCGGCGGCGGACTGGGGCTTTTGAAAATCTGGATCGTTGGCATGTTCGGAATCCTCCTCCTTTAAAAGTTCGATGAGCTTGAGTCTGCCGCGCTCCACTCTTTTTCTTACCGTGGGGCCGGTCAGCTTCAGCATGCTCGCGACCTCTTTATCCGAGAGGCCGTGCACAAAACGCAGCACCAGAACATCCCGATAGATTTCGGGCAGGAGCTTAATTTTCTCCACAATCACCTTAACGCTCATCCGGTCGATGACCTCCGCTTCCGGAAGAAGAGAGGCGTTGTCGGGTAAAGGGAACTCATCCTCGTCGTCAATACCGGCGGGGATTGCTTCTTTTTTACGTTCCATATACATGCGCTTTGCAACGTTTCCACTTACTACAACCAAAAAAGCTTTGGTTTTGTGACAGAAAACGTCATCGATTTTGTACAAATGAGGAATTATTTTTAAAAAAGATTCCTGAACAGCGTCTTCCGCCATGCCGTCGTCCTTTAAAATCTGTTTTGCGGTGAAAAACATCGTACTGGCATAGGTCTCGTACAACAGGCGGAATTTTTCATTGTCCTCTTGGGATTCGGTTGGGATAGAGCAAAAAGCAAGCACAAAGTTTCCTCCAATGTCAATTTTCTCTTTCTATGTTGTTTGGACGATGAGCTTGATTTTCTGTTATAATGGGGGATAAGGCGACACAGCCGTTTTACGAGGGATTGCCGTTTTCCAGAGGGATCTCCCCGGCGAAGGGATCTTCTGCTTGGGGGCCGTCCTGGGAAAGGGCGTCCGGGAGGTCTTCTTTGGGGTGGGTGCTTTTTTCAAACACCACATCCTGCTCCCGGGAGACCAGCTGTTCCAAAGGGAGAAGGGCGTCCTCAGGAGGAGACGCAGCCGGGGCAGGGGTTCTCTGCCGCCAAAGCAGCACAATACAGCCGGCCAGCAAAGCCGCCAGCACCAGATAAAACACGATCATACACACCGTGCGGTGGGCGTAGAAAAACAACAGGCAGCTCCCAATTTTGGAGGAAGAAAACACCGGCACCGACATATTTTTGATCTGGTCTTGTGTGATAAGGGAAACGGTTTCATCGCTGTCGTTTTCCATCGAAAAGGTAAAAGCCCCCTCCTCACCGGCGACGTTTACCACCCGCCGGGTCTGGGTGACAAGCTGTCCGCCCGGATATTCCAGAGTGTAGGTGATAAGCATCCCGTCTTTTACATCCTGGGGCTCGATGTTCTTGGCTAAAATAAACGAATGGTTTTTCATGGACGAGGTGATGCTGGGGTCGTCGGTCAAATACATCCGGTATCCCAAAATCACCGCGGTGCCGTGTTCCTGATTCCCGGTTGTAGCCACCAGTAAAAAAAGCACCGATCCTGCCAGCAGCAACAGTGTCAGCAAAACCATCAAAACACATGCGGCAATGGATAAAATACGTTTAAACCTGTTCATAGATGGATCCTTTGGGGGATCTAAGACACCTCCTGCCGGGACTTGTCCTGCGCCGAATTAACGTTTGCGCAACATTTTTATTATAACGTATTTTAAAACCCTTGACAAGGATGGGGAATGCCTCTTTCTTATACAAAAATGTGCATATAAGCTAAGGGGCTAAAACAGCAGCCGGACGGTCAAAGAGCTCATAAAAATCCCCACCAAATCGGCGATCAGGGCGCAGAAGATGGTATAGCGGGTGCGCTTTATGTTCACCGAGCCGTAATAGACCGCCACCGCGTAAAAAGTGGTCTCGGTGGAGCCCTGCATCACCCCGGCGATCCGGCCGATGGCGCTGTCGGGGCCATAAGCGGTCAACAGGTTTTCAAAGATCACCAGCGCCCCGCTGCCCGAGATGGGTCTAAGCAGCGCCAACGGCATCAGTTCCCCCGGGACGCCTAAGGTGTTTGACAGGGGAGAGAGGGCGTGGGTAAGCACATCCAGCGCGCCGGAGGCCTTAAACATCCCCACAGCGGTCATCAGCCCCACCAGAGCGGGGAGGATTTTAACAGCGGAGGAAAGGCCCTCCTTGGCCCCGGCAATAAACTCATCGAACACATTGACGCCCCTGACCGCGCCGAACAACAAAATGCCGCCGATGATGACCGGCACAAAAAAGGCGGTTACCGTTTCCATAGGCGTCCTCCTTTGTCCGGGCGGGTCCCATCCCCCGGGAACAGCCGCTCACAGATTTTGACCGCTAAAAGCCCGCAGCACAAAGACACCGCCGAGGTGATTAAAATGGCGGGCAGGATGTCTAAGGGCGCGGCGCTGCCGTGCTTTAGGCGCAGCGTGGCGATGGTGGTGGGAATCAGCTGCAGGGAGGCGGTGTTTAGCACCACAAAGGTAATCATATGCCGGGAGGCGGTATCACTGCCGCCGTTTTCTTTGCTGAGCTGCTGCATGGCGCGGATGCCCAAAGGGGTGGCGGCGTTGCCCAGCCCCAAAAGGTTGGCGGTAATGTTCATGGAAATAGCCTTGAGCGCCGGGGCGTCTTTGGGAAGCCCTTTAAACAGCACCCGGAGCACCGGGGAAAACAGCTTGGCAAGTCCCCGGGTGATGCCTGCCTTGTCTGCTACGTTCATCACGCCGCTCCACAGGCACATGGCCCCGGTGAGGGAGAGGACCAGTTCCACCGCCCCGGCGCAGGAGCTGATAGCCGCGTTGCTCACCTGGGGCATCCGGCCGTTTAACGCTCCAAACAGGACGGAGAGGACCACCATGCCGCAGAAAATCCATTTCATTCAAAAAGCCTCCCGGGTAAAAATTGCCTGCAAACCTTTGTACAGAATATTCAAAAAAGCCCTGATCTTTCCAGTTCATAGTAATTTAACGTTAATATGGCAAAAATGTTATAAATACTGTTTGACAAAAACTCCCATATATAGTATTGTAATAGTAGAATTCATTGGAATTCGACAGAATCAGAAATGGATCAAAAAAGGAAATGGATTAGGAGGCCTTACTCATGAAATCAACAGGAATTGTACGTCAAGTGGACAACTTAGGTCGGGTGGTGCTGCCGGTAGAACTGCGCAGGCACTTTGACATCAACGAAAAGGATTCGTTGGAGATCTATGTGGATGAGGAGCACATCATCTTAAAGAAATACGCTCCCTCCTGCATCTTCTGCAACAATGCCAGTGGAACCACCTATTTCAAAGGGAAGATTGTGTGCTCCGAGTGCATTAAAGAGCTGGAAAAACAGTTTAATGACTAACGGAATCCCTTATAAAGTAACACCCCCCTTGAGCGGAATTTTCTGCTCAAGGGGGATTTTTTGCAAAAAAGCGCGCCGGACTTTCGTTCGGCGCGCTGATCCATCTAAAAAAATTTAGTTTTTGGAGCGGATGTATTCATCCATCGCCTTGGCGGCCTGTTTGCCGGCGCCCATGGCCAGGATGACGGTGGCGGCGCCGGTGACGGCGTCGCCGCCGGCGTATACCGCCGTGCGGGAGGTAAGCCCGTTTTCATCGGTGACGATGCAGCCGTGGCTGTTGACTTCCAGTCCTTCGGTGGTGTTGTGCAAAAGCGGGTTGGGGGAGGTGCCGATAGCCATAATAACGCAGTCCAAATCCACGGTGAATTCGCTGCCCTCGATCACTACCGGGCGGCGGCGGCCGGATTCATCCGGTTCGCCCAGTTCCATCTTCACACAGGTGATCCCCTTGACGAATTTATGCTCGTCGCCCAAAATCTCGGTGGGATTGGTGAGCACATGGAACTCGATGCCCTCTTCCATGGCGTGCTCCACCTCTTCTTTACGGGCGGGCATCTCCTCCAGGGAGCGGCGGTAGATGATCGAGACTTTTTCCGCGCCCAGGCGCTTGGCGCAGCGGGCGGCGTCCATCGCCACGTTGCCGCCGCCGACCACCGCCACATGATGGGCGTGCTGGATGGGGGTTTCACTGTTATCCTGATAGGCTTTCATCAAATTGACCCGGGTTAGGAACTCGTTGGCGGAATAAACGCCCTTTAAGTTTTCGCCCGGCAGGTTCATAAACCGGGGGAGGCCTGCGCCGGAGCCCAGGTAAACCGCTTCAAAGCCGTCCGCCAAAAGCTCGTCCACCGACAAAACCTTGCCGATGACCATGTTGGTCTCCACCTTGACGCCCAGGGCTTTTAAGGTGTCGATCTCTTTTTGCACGATAGTCTTGGGAAGACGGAATTCCGGGATGCCGTATACCAAAACGCCGCCCGCCAGATGCAAAGCCTCAAAGATCGTCACGTCGTATCCCAGCTTGACAAGGTCGCCCGCGCAGGTGAGGCCGGAAGGGCCGCTGCCCACGATAGCCACCTTGTGGCCGTTGGGAACAGGCTTTTGCGCGGGAGCCTTGGCATGGGCGTTGTGGTAGTCGGCCACAAACCGCTCCAGCCGGCCGATGGCCACCGGCTCGCCCTTGATGCCCCGAACGCATTTGGATTCGCACTGGGTCTCCTGGGGGCAGACGCGGCCGCAGATAGCGGGCAGGGAGCTTTGCCGGGTGATGATCTCGTAAGCGCCTTCATAATCCTTTTCCCGGATCTTGGCGATAAAGGCGGGAATGTCAATGGCGACAGGACATTTTCCCACACAGGGCTTGTTTTTGCAGTTTAAGCACCGGGCGGCCTCGTCCAGGGCCTGCTCCTCGGTGTAGCCCAAGGCCACTTCCTCAAAGTTGTGGTTGCGGACTTTCGGGTCCTGCACCGGCATTTCATTTTTCTTTAACGACATATTGGCCATTGTATATTCACCATGCTTTCTAACAGAATAAAAAGGTTACCGGTCAGCGCCGCGGAACAGATTGCAGGTGTCCTCGTGCTTTTTGCGCTCAAAAGGCTTATACATGGAAGCGCGCTCCATCGCCTCGTCAAAGTCCACCAGGTGGCCGTCAAAGTCGGGGCCGTCCACACAGGCGAACTTGGTTTTTCCGCCCACCGTCAGGCGGCAGCCGCCGCACATGCCGGTGCCGTCGATCATGATGGGGTTCATGCTGACGACGGTTTTGATGTTGTGCTCCTTGGTGAGGGCGCAGACAAATTTCATCATAATCAGCGGGCCGATGGCGATGACTTCGTCGTATTGCTCTCCGCTTTCAATAAGCTTTTTCAAAGCGTCGGTGACAAGGCCTTTTTCGCCGTAGCTGCCGTCGTCGCTCATCATGCACATCTTGTCGGAAACCGCTTTAAACTGGGATTCCAAAATCACCAGATCCTTGTTGCGGAAGCCGACGATGGAATGGACGGTGGCGCCCAGCTCGTGCAGTTTTTTGGCTACGGGATATGCAATAGCGCAGCCTACGCCGCCGCCTACCACAGCGACTTTTTTCAGCCCTTCCAGATGGGAGGGGGTGCCTAAAGGCCCTACAAAGTCATGGAGGCAGTCGCCTTCTTTTAGATGGTTAAGCTCTTCGGTAGTGGCGCCGACGATCTGGAAGATGATGGTGATCGTCCCTTTTTCACGGTCATAATCGGCAATGGTTAAGGGAATACGCTCCCCGTTTTCATTGACGCGCAGAATGATAAACTGTCCCGGTTCCGCCTTTTTGGCGATTAAGGGGGCGTCGATTTCCATTAAGGTGACAGTAGGGTTTAAAGGCTGTTTTTTAAGGATCTGAAACATAAAAATAACCCTTTCTTGTATGTAGTGATAAAACCGGCCGTCCCTCCGATTTTGCAAAATTGGGGATGGAAGCCTGCACAAATAGGCAGGGACGGCTACATTTATTCCTTATTATAGCATGAAATGCCCGATGTAAAAATACAAGCTTGCAATCTTTTTTCGAATTTCGTAAAATTTACAAAATTCCGACAAAACAAGAGCTGCAAGCTTGTATTTTTTTGTTGTGATTATGAAATGTCTTGTGCCAAAAGACCAGCTGGCAGCGGCCTTTTTCCTTGATTTTCCTAAGGAAAGGTGAGACTAAAATGCAACCTTCGTACCATAGAAGGTGCATTTTAACAGCTCCGCCATCTGATCGGAAGTGATCGACCGGGGGTTAGAACCGGTGCATGCGTCCCCTACGGCCAGCTCGGCGATGTGAGGGAGCTTTTCTAAAAATTCCGCCTCGTTTACCCCAAAATCCTTCAGGGTGTGGGGAATATTCAGCTTGTCGTTATACTCGTCGATCCGCTGGCACAGCGCTTGTACCAGTTCGTCCTCGGTGGAGCCTTTCAGGCCGATGGAGCGGGCGATCTGTGCATACCGGGCTTTGGCGTCCGCTTCCTTGGCGTTATACTGGATCACATAGGGAAGATAAATGGCGTTGGCGCAGCCGTGAGGAATGTGTCCGGTGGAAAAGGCAGCGCCTGTTTTGTGAGCCATCGAGTGAACGATGCCCAAAAGCGCGTTGGAAAACGCCATCCCGGCCAGGCACTGGGCGTAGTGCATCTGCTCCCGGGCGTTTTTATCGCCGTTATAGGAATCCGGCAGGTAATCCATCACCATGTGGATTGCTTTCAGCGCCAGGGGATCGGTAAACGGGGTGTGCAGGGTGGATACATACGCTTCAATAGCATGGGTCAAAGCATCCATTCCTGTGTGAGCCGTCAGTTTTTGGGGCATGGTCTGGGCGAGCTCCGGATCCACAATCGCCACATCCGGGGTGATGTTAAAGTCGGCCAGCGGATATTTAACGCCGGTGGCATAATCGGTGATGACCGAGAAGGCCGTCACCTCGGTAGCCGTGCCGGAGGTGGAGGGAATCGCCAAAAATTTCGCTTTTTGACGAAGGGTAGGAAATCCGAACGGTGTGATCAGATCCTCAAATTTGGTTTCAGGATATTCATAAAAGACCCACATGGCTTTGGCGGCGTCGATGGGGGAACCGCCGCCCATGGCGACAATCCAGTCCGGTTCAAATTCCCGCATCGCGGCGGCGCCTTTCATAACGGTTTCCACTGAGGGGTCGGGCTCCACGCCTTCAAAAAGCTGGGTTTCCATACCAGCTTCGTGCAGATTTTGGATTACCTTGTCCAAAAAACCAAAGCGCTTCATCGAGCCGCCGCCCACGACGACCATCGCCTTTTTGCCGGAAAGGTTTTTCAGTTCGTCCAGCGTGCCGTTGCCGTAATAAATGTCCCGCGGCAATGTAAACCGTGCCATAAAAAAGCCTCCTGTCTGTTGGTTAAAAGGAAATGAGAAACCGCCAAAAAGAGAGAGGTTGGTGAAAGGGGAAAAGAATCGTTTTTAGAAGGATAAATAGTGGGTTTAGTGGTTGGTTTTTGGCGATCTCTGTTCCTTTGTCATCATTTTAACATTGTCAAAGCAGAAAGGGTAATGTATAATTGGAATGAAAAGCTATATCGCAAAAAACATGGAAAAGTATGGAGGATAAACGGCTGAGGGGCTTATTAGCTGTCAGAAAGGCGGTGTTGTTTCGATGAATCTGGCGCAACTGCGGTATATTGTGGAAGTGGAGAAGGCGGAATCGATTACACAAGCGGCCAAAAATTTGTTTATGGGACAGCCGAACCTGAGCAAATCCATCAAAGAGCTGGAATCCGAGATTGGATTTTCCATTTTCCGGCGCACTGCCAAGGGGGTAAAGCCTACCGAAAAAGGGGCGGAGTTTTTGGGCTATGCCAAAACGATCCTCTCCCAGCTGGACGAACTGGAATCCATGTACAAACCCCGGGGGGAAATGCCGCTGGAGATGAACGTCTGCGTTCCCAGGGCATCGTATATCTCCGCTTTGTTTGCGGATTTTATCAGCCAGATGCCTAAAAAGCAGGAGATGTCCATCCGCTTTAACGAGACCAGCGCCATCAAGGCTATCAGCCAGGTCAGCAGCGGGGAGGCCGACGTGGGCATTATTCGGTATCAGGAAATCTACGAGCCGTATTTTGTGGGACTGATGGAGGAGCACCGGTTAAAAAGCGAGGTGCTCCGGGAGTTTTACCTGTATCTCGCCATGTCCCGGGAGCACCCTTTGGCGGAGTATGAAGAGGTGCCTTATCACATGCTGGACGGCTATACCGAAATCATCCACGGGGATTTTCGGGTCCCGTCGATGACCTTTTCGGAGCTAAAAAAATCAGCGGAGTTTCTGGCGGCTTCCCGCCGGATCTACGTCTATGACCGGGGGAGCCAGCTGGATCTTTTGGAGCGGGCCAAGGATACCTTTATGTGGGTGTCCAAAATCCCTCAGGAGATCTTAGATCAGCATTCATTGGTTCTGCGCCGGTGCATCCCCAGAGGGAATTTAAACAAGGACGTGCTGCTGTATTCTCCCAAGCGGCCTGTCTGTGCGGTGGGCAAGCAGTTTATTGACTATGTAAGGCACGCCATGCCCACGCTATAAAAAGATACGAAACGATCATAATAAATACTGGACTAACAGAAAAGGGAGTGCTGCAAAAAACAGCACTCCCTTTGTTCAATACGCCATATTCAGCAGCCGGAACCGGCATGACCGGGTTTAGCCGATTCGTCTTGATGGGGGCAGTTGTCCTCACGGGGGCAGCTGTCCTGACGGTGACAGCATCCTCTTCGGTGACAGCTGTTTTCCCGGTCGCAGACGGAAAATTCCCCGCCGCCAATCACAAGCCTTCTGCCGTTGACCAGGCAGTCGGCCAGCTTTTGGCGGGCCCGGTTGTAAATAGCCTGGACAGTGGTCCGGGCGACGGCCATCTGAAGGGCGGCCTCCTCCTGGGTCAGGCCCTCCCAGTCGATCAGGCGGATGGCTTCGTATTCGTCCACCTCCATCGCCACCTCCTCTGCGCTTTCGCAGGCGGCAGGAGCGAATACAGAGATCTGGGGAAGGCGGCAAACCCTCCGGCATTTTCTCGGCCTGGGCATAGTGCAGGCTCCTCTTACTGCTGATGGCCGCAGCTGTGGCTGCCGCAGCCGTGATCGCCGCAGGTGTGCTCATGCTCCCCGTGGTGATGGCTGCACTGGACATCGGGGTTATAGCGAAGGGAACCGGCTGCATAATCGGCTACCGCCTGGTCGGCGCTGCCGGTCACACCGCCCATCACCTGGATTCCCGCTTGTGCCAGGGCGGTTTTCGCCCCGCCGCCGATACCGCCGCAGATCAGCAGGTTAACGCCAAGGCCTTGCAGAAAGCCCGCCAGCGCGCCGTGGCCGCTGCCGTTGGTGGGAACGATCTGCTCCGAAGTGACCTTCTCATCCTGAACGTTGTACACCTTAAAAGCCCCGGTGTGGCCGAAATGCTGGAATATAAGGCCGTTTTCATATGGTACTGCGATAATCATTTCCTAGTCCTCCTTTGTGATGACGTCCATCACGCCGTCAAGCCAATTGCCCTCAAACAGCTCAATTAATCCGTTGTCGCAGGCGGCCGCCAGCTTGGGATCCACCGGGACCTTGGCGACGGTGCTGATCCCGTGGCGCTTAGCGATCTCATCAATATGGCTCTCCCCGAAGATGGGGTGCTTTTTCCCGCAGTCGGGACATTCAAAGTAGCTCATGTTTTCCACCAGGGCCAGCACGGGGATGTGCATCATATCCGCCATTTTGACGGCTTTTTCCACAATCATGCCCACCAGTTCCTGAGGAGAGGCAACCACCACGATGCCGTCCACCGGGATGGACTGGAACACCGTCAGCGGCACATCGCCGGTTCCCGGAGGCATGTCGATAAACAGATAATCAATGTCCCCCCAGATCACGTCGGTCCAAAACTGCTTGACGGTGCCGGCGATGATGGGTCCCCGCCACACCACCGGATCGGTTTCGTTTTCCAGCAGAAGGCTTAACGACATAATCGAGATCCCCATTTTGCTTTTTACCGGGAACAGGCCCAGCTCGCTGGCATCCGGGCGCCGCTGGCTGGCAAACACCTTGGGGATGGACGGGCCGGTGATATCGGCGTCTAAAATGCCGGTGCGGTAGCCCATACGGTTAGCCAGCACCGCAAGCATGGACGTGGTGATGGATTTTCCCACGCCGCCTTTGCCGCTGACCACGCCGATGACCTTTTTGATCCGGCTTAATTCATGAGGCTTTTCCCGAAAATCCTCCGGAGCGGTGCGCTCGGCGCAGGCGCTGGAGCAGGAGGAACAGTCGTGGTTGCAGGATTCGCTCACAGTAAACATCTCCTTGTTTTAAGCTCTTGCCGAAGCGTTAACTTCAGCGAAAAACAGCATATAAATGGATACAAACAATAGTTATCGTTTGTATCCATACATTTTATTATACACTATTTTCGGCATATGTCAATAACTAAAAACCATACGAGGCGCTTCTAAAAGAAGCGCCTCGTATGGTTTTCTTTCAATCGCTTTACCTATATTGTTACTGGAATTCGAAATAGATTCTCCGGCTTTTTTACACAAGGCTCATAAACCATTCGACGGTCTGGGGGTCATAGTGGGAGAAAAACAGGCTTTCCCCGCCGTCCAGCGCCTGGATTTTCTTCATGTCGTCGTCGGAAAGGGAGAAATCAAATACGTTAAAGTTTTCTTCCATCCGGTTGCGATGGACCGATTTGGGAATGACCACCACATCGCTTTGCATCAGAAAGCGCAGGGCCACCTGGGCTACGGATTTTCCGTATTTCTCCCCGATTTCCTTTAAAACCGGATTCTGGAAGTAATCATTTTTCCCCTCGGCGAAAGGACCCCAGGACATAATCTGGGTGCCGTGTTTTTGCATGTACTCCCGGGCGGTTTTCTGCTGCTGGAACACATGGGTCTCCACCTGGTTGACAGCCGGTTTTATCTTGGAAAAATGGGTGATGTCCAGATAGCGGTCGGGATAAAAGTTGGAAACGCCGATCGCCCGCACCATTCCGGCTTCATAGGCTTCTTCCATGGCGCGGTAGCTGCCGTAGTAATCCCCAAAGGGCTGATGGATGAGCAATAAGTCAATATACTCTGTCTGCAGCTTTTTCAGAGATTCTTTGATTGAAGCTTTGGCTTTTTCATAACCGGCGTTGGTGATCCAGATTTTGGTGGTGATAAACAGTTCTTCCCTGGGAAGCCCGCATTTTACAAGGGCGTTCCCGACGCCTTCCTCATTGCCGTACGCCTGCGCTGTATCGATGCTGCGGTAGCCGATGTCGATCGCATCCAGCACGCAGCGTTCGGTGTCTGCCGGCGGCGTTTGATAGACGCCGTAACCCAGTTTCGGCATTTTAACATTGTTGTTTAACGTTACATATTCCATTTTACATACCTCCTGCTATTTCTCGTGTGAAAAGCTGATTTTATGTGCTTGTTTTTACAATTCCCAGTTTACAAGATGATCTGGAAAAAGTACAATAGAAATAACGGAATATACATTTCATAAAATGAATAGCAGGGAGAGAAAACGCCTATGCTCAATCTTTTGGAATTGGAACAGCTCGTTGCCTTTGCGGACTTAGGAACGCTTTCAAAAGCCTCGGAACAGCTGCACATATCCCAGCCCACGCTGACCCGCACTATGAAAAACATCGAGGCCGCGTTCGGTGTCCCTTTGTTTGTGCGGGGGAAAAATAAGCTCCAGTTAAATGAAACAGGGATGCAGGCGGTGGCGGGTGCCAGAGGGTTGCTTGCTTCGGCACAAGGCGTGGTACAACAGGTTCGGGACTATCATGCAAAGCTGCACACCATTTCGGTGGAGTCCTGCGCTCCCGCGCCCCTTTGGCCGCTGCTTCCGCTTCTGTCTTCCCGCTTCCTGGAGCAGACGGTTTCCTCCAGGCTTTGTGAGCAGGACGCTATTATAGAGGATGTTCTTTCGGGTGGCTGTGAGATTGGAATATTGCCTTATCCTGTAGCGGATGCCGAACTAACCTGCATTCCCATTATCCGGGAAAACCTGTCGGTCGGTGTTCCCCATGGCCATGCGCTGGCAGGCCGTAAAAGCGTGACGTTTCACGACCTAAACGGCTTTAATTGTCTGCTGGGTTCTCAGATCGGTTTTTGGACAGAGCTGTGCTATCAGAAAATGCCTGCGTCCAAATTTCTGGTGCAAACGGATGAATTTGCCTTAAAAGAATTGATACAGGAATCCACCCTTTTATGTTTTACTACGAATCTGGCGGATTACCAGCCAGATATCTTTCGGAAAAGGGTGGCTATCCCTGTAACGGATGCCGAAGCCAATGTGACGCATTATTTTATCTGTCAAAAAAACAATGCCCACTATCTGGCGGCAGCAAACCAGCTAAAGGAAAAACAAGCCTTAGCCTGATACGATAAGCCGCAATCATTTTGGTGAGAAGTCTTGGCGGTGAGTGCCAAAAGGGGCTGCTGCAAAATTTTGCAGCAGCCCCCTTTTCATGGGTAAAACAGTCCGTACACGCAGGCTTATACCTCCGCGATGACCTCCACTTCCACCAGCACGTCTTTGGGCAGTTCTTTGGCCGCCACGCAGGAGCGGGCGGGCTTGCCGGTGAAATAGGCGCCATAGATCTCATTAAAGGCCCCGAAATCCGCCATGTTCTTTAAAAAGCAGGTGGTCTTGACCACTTTTTCCGCGGATGTGCCCGCTTCTTTTAACAGGGCGTCGATGTTTTTTAACACCTGCTGGGTCTGCCCTTCGATGGTATCGGCCTCCACGCTGCCGGTGGCCGGGTTGATAGCGATCTGGCCGGAAGCGAACAAAAGATTGCCGCAGATGATCCCCTGGGAATAGGGGCCGATGGCCTCCGGGGCGTTGGAGGTATGAATGACTTTTAACATAGTGGAAAACTCCTTTCAGATGATAGGTAAATTAAGAGAGATGATAGCCTGCGTTTGTAAGCGCGGCTTTGATCGCTTCATTGTGCTCATGGTTGCGGGTCTCCAGCACCAGGCGCAAAAAGCAGCCGTTGATATCCGAGCTTTCACTGGCTCTTTCGTGGTGGATGGAGATCACGTTGGCTCCCAGATCGGCGATGATCCGGGAAACGTCTTTGAGTTGGCCGGGCTTGTCCAAAAGTTCGATGGTCAGCGCCAGGCTCCGTCCGGACTTGAGCAGGCCGCGCTTGATGACCCGGGAGAGGATGGTGACGTCGATGTTGCCGCCCGACACTAAGCAGATGACCTTTTTTCCCTTGACGGGGACTTTATTGAACATAGCAGCGGCCACCGAGACAGCGCCGGCTCCCTCGGCGATCAGCTTTTGCTGTTCGATCAAAGCGAGGATGGCCGAGGAGATCTCATCGTCGGTGACGGTGACGATGTCGTCCACATACTGGCTGCAAAGCTCAAAGGTGTGCTCGCCGGGCTCCTTGACGGCGATGCCGTCGGCGATGGTGGACACGCTGTCCAAACATTCGATCTTGTGGTGCTTGACCGAATTGACCATGCTGGGAGCGCCGCAGGCCTGGACGCCGTAAACTTTCACGTTGGGGTTTAAAGACTTGATGGCAAAGGCCACGCCGGAGATTAAGCCGCCGCCGCCTACAGGGACGATCACAGCGTCTACCTCTGGAAGCTGATTTAAAAGCTCCAGGCCGATGGTGCCCTGCCCGGCGATGACATTTTCGTCGTCAAAAGGATGGATAAAGGTGTAACCCTTTTCGTCCCGCAGCTCTAGCGCCTTTTGATAGGCGTCGTCGTAAACGCCTTTGACCAGGCAGATGTCCGCGCCGTAGCTTTTGGTGGCCTCCACTTTGGAGATGGGCGCGCCGTCCGGCAGGCAGATCAAGGATTTGATGCCGTTGTGGGTAGCGGCCAGCGCCACGCCCTGGGCGTGGTTGCCCGCCGAGCAGGCGATAACGCCTCGGGCTTTTTCCTCATCGCTTAATTGGGAGATTTTGTAGTAAGCGCCCCGCACTTTAAAGGAACCGGTTACCTGCAGGTTTTCCGGCTTTAAGTACACCTTGCATTCCGGGTTGATGTTGGGGGCTAAAATCAAATCGGTGTTGCGCACCACTTCCTTGAGTACATAAGACGCGTGATACACTTTGTCCAAAGTCAGCATAAAAATTCCTCCATCTGTTATCAAGTGTATGAGAAACACAGGGACGAAAAAAGGCTTTCGTCTGCCCGTGCAGGTTTTACCGGCGCGGGCTGGAAGGGGGATTTTCCCCCTTCTAACATTCCCCCGGCAAATCCCGTTTTCACAGGATTTGCTGTATATCCCAACCGACGCACATGCCGCCGGTTGGGATGATCAAAACGCTTAACCGGGGTTTAGGGTAATTGGAGACGAAAAAAGGCTTTCGTCTCTTTTTTCTTAGAGACGAAAGCCTTTACTACTTCCGCGGTACCACTCTAAATTGCCGTCTTTATTAACAAGGCGGCCGCTCATGCGCATCTGACAACGCGCTTCCCGCTAACGGGGGAGATCCGTACAGGCTTACTGCTTAAAAGATTCAGCCTGTCTGCTCAAGGGTGATGTTATCCCCGGCGTCCCTGCCGCCTTGCACCACCCGGCGGCTCTCTGAAAGGGATGTTTCCGGTTAAAGTCCCTGTCACTGCATTTTCTTTATTATACGCTCGTATTTTCCGGTTTGTCAATAAGGGATTTTTCTTTTTTTAACTGTTTATCCGCCATCAGAGGAGCAGGCTTGTCAAAAAAATTGGTTGTCGATTTTTGCTGCTTGAATTACAGAATAAATAATAACAAATACATTACAATTTAAATTTTTAGATACATTTTATAAAAAGTGTGTTAAAATGAGGATGGAAAGATAAATGGAAACCCAGTTCCAGGCCAGTATTCGAGGAAAAGGAAATGAGAAATTTTGAGTAAGGGTTGAGTGTGTGTTAAAGTGAGGGGGATTTTTTATGTATCCTATGTATTCTATGCCGACGTTAGCGCCCCTTGGTCCGTTAGTGCTGGCTTTTTTGGTCGTTATTGGGGAAGCTATCCTGGCTGTCGTGGTTTACGGGCTTTACAGGGCGGTGCGTGAGTTGGCGCCCGAAAGGCCGGCATCGGGATTTTATCCAGGCGGGCCGGATCCGGATTTTTACTTGGAATATGGGTCATGGAAACAGTGTTTGCTGCTGCTGGGGACATTAGCGGCAATGTTCGGTACAGCCATATGGGCTTTTTATATGGATTATGACTCTTCTTTGCTGAATACGCTTTTTCTTCTGCATTTTTTTGGTTTCCCGGTGATGCTGGGAACGGCGATCTTTTATATCTTCCAGCCCTCCTGCTATCGGTATTATTTTGTCAAAATCCCCATGAAGTATATCTATCTGGGCTATGTGCTGCTGGAGGTTATCGTTGTTTTCCGCTTTGAAAAAAATGAATACCTCAGCGTGTTTTTGCCCGCAGGGATATCCATTCTCTATCTGGCGCTGGCGGTGGTCGCATTGGTTCAAAAGCCCCGCATAAAACAGGCTAAAAAGGATCAAACGAAATAGGTGTAACATCCTTTGAAAAATCAGATACTCGCAACCGGTATAAGGCGGGGTATTTAGAAGAGTAAGGGGGCTCACTATGTTTTCAATTCCATCATTATCATCACTAATACCATTATATTTAACATTTTTTATTGTAATTGGAGAGTCTTTAGCAGCAGCTA
>CALXBH010000005.1 GCA_944386475.1 uncultured Clostridia bacterium
AGGACTGCAGCAATTTTATTTTAAGCTTCATCCCGGTGTTTACCACCGCTATGACCGTTTCGGGAAAACCCGCTTCTTCTCTTTTATACAACACTTTTTTGTTTTCTGCGGTTCAGGTGATCGCCCAGATCGCGTCGGCGTTTTTGGTGCCGCTGTTAGCCATTTATCTGGCCTTTTGCATGGTGGGGTCGGTGAGCGATTACATCAAGATCGATGGGATTGCCTCGTCGGTGAAAAAGACCGTCATCTGGACGCTTGGCTTTTTGCTGACGATTTTTGTGGGGATTTTATCCTTGCAGGGGCTGGTGGCCAACTCCGCCGACACCGTGGCGACAAAAGCGGCGAAATTTGTCATCGGCAGCGCGATTCCCGTAGTGGGAGGGGCATTAAGTGAAGCGTTTAACTCCCTTCAGGGCTGTATGGGTTTAATGAAGTCCACCGTGGGGGTGTTCGGCATTTTGGTGTGCCTGTTTATTTTTCTTCCGGGGATCATCAACATCCTGTTATTAATGCTGGCGCTGAATCTGGCGGCCGGGCTGGGGGAGATGTTTCAGGTAGAGCGGGTGCCGCAGCTTTTAAAAGCCGCTTCCTCCGCCTTGTCGCTGATGCTGGGGATCCTTTTGTGCTTTGCGATGCTGCTGATTATTTCCACAACGATTATGCTGGTATTGGGGATGAATACATAATGGAACTGATTCGGAATTGGGCGACGGTTGTCTGCATCACGCTGGTGGTCACCATTTTATTTTCGATGCTGGTGCCGAAGGGAAGCATGGAACGGGTCCTGCAGTTTTCGATCAGCCTGTTTTTTATCGTCAGCTTTATCACGCCGTTTATCACCCAGTTTTCTTCTTTCCGCTTGGATGTATCCGCCTCGGCCCAGGTAGAGGAATCAAACCTGGAAAGCGTTTCGGCATTGGAGGAATCTTTTGAGCAAAAGCTTTTAGAGCTTACAAAAGAGAATTTGGAGGAAAAGGGGAAAGGATTTTTAGAAGAAATAGGCGTTCGCTGCCAAAAAATTTCTGTCAGCATTAATAAAGAGGAGGATGACAGCATAACTATAAGTAAGATTACAGTCTGGCTGGACAATGCCTACCAGTCCCGCCAAGCTGAAATCGAGGAAAAACTGACAGAGGAGATGATGGCAAGGCCCGAGCTTATATTTTCCTAACCCAACCAGACGCCGAATAAACCGGACAACAAGGAACAGGAGGTGGAAAGATGGCTTCTTCTGACAGCTCGGAAGAAAAGAAGCAGTCTCCGATAGGGCAACGGCTGCAAAAATTCCTGCAAAGCGATCAAAAAATCCGTGTGATTTTTATCATCGGGATTATCGGGATTGTGCTGATCTTTTTTTCCCAGTTTATTGGAGGGCGGGAGTCCTCAGCGGAGCAGACGGCTTCCCAAACCACAATCACTTCCGACCAGTATACCGAACAGCTGGAGCAAAAGCTGCTGAAACTGATTCAGAACATTGAAGGGGTCGGCCAGGCGAATATTATGGTCACGCTGGAAAACGGCGTGGAGTATGTATACGCCAATGAGGAAAAAAAGAACACCGACAAAACCGAGAATAAGCAAGGGGACGAGACCACCCAGGTACAGCAGCGGGAGGATTATGAGCAAAATTACATCCTGGTGGACGGAAGCGACGGCAAAGAAGCGCTGATAAAGACCCAGCTGGAACCAACAGTGAAAGGGGTTGTCGTGGTGTGCGACGGAGGGGAGCAGGCTCTTGTTCAGCAGCGGGTGATCGACGCTGTGACGGTTGCCCTTGACATAGATTCCAGCAAAGTATGTGTGACAAAATTAAGCGCATGGGAGGATACATCCAAATGAAATTAAACGCGATCTTTGGCAAAAAGCAAATTATACTGGCGTCTTTGGTGCTGATTTTAGGGGTCGCCGTCTATTTGAACTGGCAGTTTGCCAAGACAGGAGAAGACTTTGCCGTAACCGGCCAGGTGGATACCGCCAAAAATTACGGAGACGCCCAGCTTGTGGATAATCCGGTTGACACATCGTCCACCGCAGCCACCGCCGCAGGGGACGACTACTTTACCAAAACACGGCTGGAACGAACGAAGTCCCGGGATGAAACCACCGCCACCCTGACCGAGATGTTAAAGGACAGCGCGCTGACCGAGGAGGAAAAACAGACGGCGACTCAGCAGGCAGTTGATCTCGCCAAACAGGTGGATAGCGAAAAGAAGATGGAAGATCTGGTGAAAGCCAAGGGATTTGAGGACTGCCTTGTGTACATTAACGACGAAAACGTGGATGTCGTTGTAAAAACCGACGGGTTAGAAGCGGCGCAGGCAGCGCAGATTAAAGATATTGTCCTCAGCGAAACAGAGGTTGAGGCGGAAAATATTCGAATTGTTGAAGTAAAATAGTTGTGTCTTTCGCAATTTGTGGTATAATAGCAGTATGCATAATGGATTTTTGTATGCTGTTATTATACCTTTTTCTTTTGTTAAGGTTGTTTGCCGGGAAAATATGCGAACATTTATTTTGGAGGTGTCCGTCCATGGAACAAATGAACAACACCGCATCGGGGAACTTAAAGATTTCGGAAGAGGTTATCTGTACGGTGACAAAACTGACGGTCAAGGAAGTCAAAGGGGTGCATAGTTTGGCCTTAAGCCCTGCAAGCTTCAGGGAGGCTCTGTTCCGAGCCGATGCAAACCGCCCCATCCGCATCACGCTAAACGGGGATGTGGCGGAAATTGACGTCAGTGTCAACCTGCGGTATGGCTATAAAATTAAGGATACAGCGGAAGAAATTCAGAATTCCGTCAAGGATGCGGTCCAGAATATGACTGGTGTCACCGTCTCCAAGGTAAACGTCTATGTGGCGGGTATCAAGTTTAACGAAGCTGCCAATGAAAAAGCCTATGCCTGACCGATATCCGGCAATGCAGAATACCCTAACCCTCCGGCACTGCTTGGGGGTTAGGTTTTTGTATGAAACAGCGGTTTTATAAACGGGCTTTGGCCGCTTAAACACAAACGCCCGCATGAAAACGGAGGATTCTTTTTTATGAAACGACATCAAATGCGTGAGTCCGCCTTTATTTTGGTGTTTGAAAAAATTTTCGTGGACGATTCGGTGGAGGATATTTTAAAAACCGCCGACGAATGCGAGGAAATTAAACTCAACGACGCAGCCAGAGCGCTTTTCACCGGGGTGGAGGAGCATCTGGAACAGCTGGATGAGGAGATCAAAAAATACCTGAAAAACTGGAGCATCGCGAGGATTTCCAAGGTGTCTTTGGCGATTTTACGGGTAGCGGTCTATGAAATTCTGTTTACAGATGAAACGCCCGCCTCGGTGGCGATCAACGAAGCGGTGGAGCTTGCCAAAGAATATTCCACTGAAGACGACGCTTCCTTTATCAACGGTGTTTTAGGCTCGTTGGTCAGAGGGCTTGAGGCTAACGTCCAATGAGTTGGGTTTTAGGGCTTGACACCAGCAACTACACCACCTCTTTTGCAGCGATGGACATAAAAAGCGGCCGCCTTGTGATGGAAAAAAAGCTCCTGCCCGTCCGGGAGGGGGAGCACGGTCTGCGGCAGAGCGACGCGGTGTTCCATCATGTCAAGCAGCTGGGGGATGTGGCGGAGGCGGTGCTGAAGGCCCTGCCGGCCGGAGAAGCGATCCGGGCGGTGGGGGTATCGGCCTGGCCCCGACGGGTGGAAGGCTCCTATATGCCCTGCTTTTTGGTAGGGGAAACCTCGGCGCGGCTGTTAAGCGGTGCGCTGGGAGTACCTTTATACCGGTTTTCCCATCAGGAGGGCCACGTGGCTGCCGCGTTGTATTCGGCGGGGAAAACCCATTGGCTGAAAGCGCCTTTTTATGCGTTTCACGTATCGGGGGGAACGACGGAGCTTTTGTCCTGCACCCCTGACAAAGAACACATTTTGCAGGTGGAGTGCATCGGGCAGACCCTTGATCTAAACGCCGGACAAGCTGTGGACCGGGTTGGGGCGATGCTGGGGCTTCCGTTCCCATCCGGCCCTTATCTGGAGGAGCTGGCGCTTTCCTGCGGGGAGGATATCCGGACAAAGCCGGTGCTCAAGGGCCTTGACTGCTGTTTGTCCGGGGTGGAAAACCAGTGCAAGGCCCTTTTGCAGCAGGGGAAACCCTACGAATATATCGCAAAATTCTGCCTGCAATCTATATCGGACGTCCTTGCGGGGATGACAAAGGCCCTTTTTAAAGTCCGCCCGCAAGCGCCGCTTTTATATGCCGGCGGGGTGATGAGCAATTCCATGATCCGCGCGCGGCTGGAAAAAGAGTTCGGCGGCGTGTTTGCCGCGCCGCGTTTTTCGTCGGACAACGCGGCGGGGACGGCGTTTTTAACGATGCTTTCTCTTCACCCACAAACCGGGGAGGGTGAATAGTTGGACTCCTTTGGCTTTTTCAGTGTTCGGTATGTACAGGC
>CALXBH010000006.1 GCA_944386475.1 uncultured Clostridia bacterium
GTCGATGAAACGGGCGCGGAAGTTTTTGCTCAATACAGTTATTTTAACGGCCACGGCGCTGTTTATCCGTTTAGTGGACGTTTGGTACAGCGTGTTCTTGTCCGGTAAGATCGGGACCCAGGCGATGGGCTTATACCAGCTGATTTTATCGGTCTACCTATTTGCGGTGACTTTCGCTACTTCTGGAATTAACCTGGCTGCTACCCGCTTGGTGGCGGAGGAGATTGGCCGCGGTTCGGGCAGCGGGGTCAAAAGCGCCATGCGAAAATGTATGGCGTACAGCGCCTTTTTTGGATTTGCCGCATGTGCCGCTTTGTACCTGGGAGCGCCTTTCATCGGAACAAGCCTTTTGGGAGATAAACAAACCGTTTCCTGTCTGCGAATTTTAGCATTAGGACTTCCATGTCTTGCTTTTTCCGCGGCGATGAACGGCTATTTTACCGCTGTACGCCGGGTGACTACCAGCGCCTTCTCTCAGGCGATGGAGCAGGTGCTGAAAATCCTCCTCACCCTTTTGGGACTGCTTACCCTAAACCCCACCGGTATGGAAGCAGTTTGCCTGGTGGTCGTAGGCGCTTCCATCGGGGCGGAGGTCGTCTCCTTCGGTTACTCGGTGGTTTCCTACTGCCGGGATAAACATAAATATTACGGGATCTTGCCAAAGGGGGACTTGCCTCCCACTCCCAAGCTTAGTCTCAAGATGCTGCGGATTTCACTGCCGATTGCGCTTAGCACCTATCTGTGCACCGGGCTTGTCACCATCGAGCACCTTTTGATTCCTATCCGCCTAAAGCTGTATGGGGTGTCCAGCCAAAACGCCCTGTCAGTATACGGGACTATCCAGGGAATCGTCATGCCGGTAATCTTATTCCCGGCAGCGTTTTTAACGGCGTTCTCCAGTATGCTGGTGCCGGAGCTCTCTGAGCAGATGGCAAAATGCGGTCAGGACCATATTAAGGACAGCCGGCGGATCAATTATATAATCAGCCGGGTATTTCAGATCACTCTGATTTTTGCTGTAGGGGTAGCAGGGATCATTATCTGCTTTTCCCAGGAGCTAAGCGGCGCGATTTACGGCGGGGACCCACAGGTGGCGTTTTTCTTAAAGCTTTTGGCCCCCTTGATTCCGGTGATGTATCTGGATACAGCGGTGGACAGTATGCTTAAAGGCCTCAACGAACAGGTGAGCTCCATGCGTTATAACATTATAGATGCTACCATCTGCGTAATCATGGTGTACAGCCTGCTTCCGGTGTGGGGGATCAACGGCTACATTTGTGTGATCTTTGTCAGCGAGCTGTTTAACACCTTTTTAAGCGTCCGGCGGCTGGTAGTGGTGGCAAACTTTCAGATTCGGCTGATCGACTGGGTGGGAAAACCGGTTATTTGTATCTTATTGGCGGCGGTGGGCGCAAAAACAGCGCTTGCGCTGTTTCCGGCTATATCTTCTGCTTTTCTGGCGGCTGTTTTGTCGGTTGTTTTGACGGCGGCGGTGTATCTATTGCTGATTCGGATCACCGGAAGCTTCACAGGAGAGGACGTAAAATGGGCCAAACGAATTGTCCGGGGATAGAACACAAAGGCAGTTAAGGCAAGATTTTACATACCGCCTTGATTGGATTGCAAAAGGTCGAAAAACATGGTATACTGTAACAAAATTGATCGTTTACTGTTTTTATAGGAATACTAGGCGTTTAGTGTATTTTTATTGAGCCTGTAACAAAAAACGCTAAAAATAAAAGAACAGGGTGGTTGCTTTGAAGATTTCAACCAAAGGGCGCTATGGGCTTCGGCTGATGTTTGATCTCGCCCTGCATTATGGGAAGGGAATGATTCCCTTAAAAGAAGTTGCCAAGCGGCAGGACATTTCGGATAAATATCTGGAACAGATTATTATGCAGTTAAACCGGGCCGGCCTGGTGCGCAGCGTGCGGGGGTCTCAGGGAGGATACAGTTTAAAGGAGGAGCCGAAAAATATCACAGTAGGCCAAATCCTCCGGGCGGTAGAGGGAACATTAGCGCCAGTAGAATGTTTGGATACCCCGGAAAGCTGCCAAAACTCCCAAAGCTGTGTGACTATCGGAGTCTGGCGCAGAGTGCGGGAAGCCGTGGAAAACGTGGTGGATAATACCACGCTGCAGGATTTAATAGACGATTACGAAAGCAAAAACGATAAAGATAAAGAAAAGATTTAAAGCACAGTAAGCTTGTTTGTGTAAAGGTGTACGCCAAATAGATAAAGCAGGAACCGGCACGGCTGTAAAAGCCGTGCCGGTTCCTTTTCAAGTTTACTGTTTATGGGATTCATTCAAAGTTTATTTCATCTGGGAACGGTCGTAAGCGTCTGTTTTTTCTAAGATTTCCTCGTCGCTGGTGATGATCTGGGTATAGTATTCCGGCACATCGCCAACGATTACTGTTTCGGCAATCAGAAAATCCGACAGGACCTCCACCTGGGAGGTAAAGCCCGGGATGACCGCGGAGGCAGTCATAGATACGTTCATGATAAGCCGGTGATGGGTTTGGTTGACGCCGGCGCTGACAAACTCGCTGACAAACTGGGCTTTGATAACCCCTTGAGGAATCATTTTGATCGAGACGCTGGGCCCCCGCGCCGAAAGCCAGGGGACACCCGTTAAGGTGCCCACCGGAATGTTCAGTTCATAGACTGAAAGCTCTTCAGCCGCCTTGCCCACCGCTTTAATAACCGATGTTTTGATCTGATTGACCTTGATGGTATCGGTTTCTATCGCCTGGATGTTCCCGTCTGCGTCTTTGGAAATTGCAACAAGATCCTGATAGGAAAAGTTAAGCGCTTCCAGCTGCTGGTAGACCCCGTCGTTAATCAGCTTTGTGGCGGTGATTTTCGCTTTATAGCCTATCATCGTCTCAATGGTAGGGCGCGTCGCCCGATCCAGCGCAAAGATCCCGGCGCACAGCGCCAAAAGGATCAGCAGCAGTTTGATTCCCCGAAAATGGCGGGGATTTTTTTTAGCGTTTTTTCGCCTGAATGGTCGGGGCCGCCGCATCGCCATTCCTCCCGCAGTTGATGTTCAGATAGTACCACTTTATGTATCCTTTCAAAAAATGGTGCCTGTTTTTCCTTAAAAAGAGCAAAAAACAGTTTCTAAAATCGGAAAAAAGTGATATAATAAATCATTATTGAGTGCTTATTGAGCAGAAACTGAGGAAACGATTTATATGGAAAAAGAGCAGGCGGCAAGACGCGCTGAAAACTTGCGGGAACAGCTTAATTACCACAGCTACCGGTACTATGTGCTGGATAATCCCCAGATCAGCGATTATGATTACGACAAAATGCTCCGGGAACTAAAAGGGTTGGAAGAGCAGTTCCCGGAACTGACAACGCCGGACAGCCCCACCCAGCGGGTAGGCGGCGAAGCGGACAACCGGTTTGAAAAGGTGACTCACACCGTCCAGATGGCGAGTTTGCAGGATGTGTTTGACCGCTCGGAGCTGGAGGCGTTTGATGAGCGCGTCCGGGAGCAGGTAAAAACTCCCTTGTATGTGGTGGAACCGAAGATTGACGGATTGTCGGTGTCTTTGGAATACCGGGACGGCATTTTTGTGCGCGGCTCCACCCGGGGCGACGGCTTTGTGGGGGAGGATGTCACCGCCAATTTAAAGACGATCCGCTCAATTCCCTTAAAGCTCCAAAAGCCCCTCCCGTATTTGGAGGTGAGGGGAGAGGTTTTTATGCCTCACGCCTCCTTTTGGGAGCTGGTAAAACAGCAGGAATTAAACGGGGAAGCGCCTTTTAAAAATCCCCGCAATGCGGCGGCGGGGTCTTTGCGGCAGAAAGATTCCAAAATCACCGCCAGCCGGAAATTAGACATCTTTGTGTTTAACATCCAGCAGCTGGAAGGGGAGGAGATCACCTCCCACAAGCAGTCTTTGGACTTTTTAAAGTCCCTCGGCTTTAAGCCCTCCCCATCATACAATGTATACGACAATATGGCGGACTGTATGAAAGAAATCGACCGCATCGGCGAGATGCGGGGGGAGTACACCTTTGACATCGACGGCGCTGTGATCAAGGTGGATGACTTTGCCCAGCGGCGGCAGCTGGGGGAAACCTCCAAGTTCCCCAAATGGGCGGTGGCGTTTAAATATCCCCCGGAGGAAAAAAAGACGAAGCTTTTGGATATCCAGATTAACGTGGGCCGGACAGGGGCGCTCACTCCTACTGCGGTGTTTGAGCCGGTTTCGCTGGCGGGCACTACCGTGAGCCGGGCCGTCCTTCACAATCAGGATTTTATAAACGAAAAGCAGATCGGGATCGGGGACATCATCGTTGTGAGGAAAGCGGGGGATATTATCCCTGAAGTGGTCAGCGTGGCGGAACACGGGCCGGACAGCCTGGTTTTCCGCATTCCAGAGATCTGCCCGGTGTGCGGCGCCTCCTGCTTGCGGGAAGCGGACGAAGCGGTGATTCGCTGCACCAATCCGGAATGTCCCGCGACGGTGCTGCGAAACATCATCCACTTTGCCTCCCGCAACGCCATGAATATTGATGGGCTGGGAACAGCATTGGCCGAATCGCTGGTGGAGCATCAGCTCATCTCTTCCAGCGCCGATCTTTATTATCTCACCGCCGAGCAGGTGGAACCTTTAGAACGGATGGGAAAAAAGAGCGCGCAGAATTTAATAGACGCCATCGAAAACTCCAAGCAGAACGATCTCTCCCGGCTGATCTTCGGGCTGGGAATCCGCAACATCGGCCAAAAAGCCGCCGAGCTTTTGTGCAAAAAATTCCCCACAATCGACGCGGTTATGGATGCCTCGGCGGAAGAGATCAGTTCCATTGACGGTTTCGGCGATGTGATGGCTCAAAGCCTGCGGGAATATTTCGACCATCCCCAGGCCCATCATTTAATCGAGCGGTTCCGTGCGGCAGGGGTCAACATGGAAAGCCGTCAAAAACAGACGGGCTCCCTTTTTGAGGGGAAAACCTTTGTGCTCACGGGAACCCTCCCCACCTACACAAGAGAGCAGGCGAAGGAGCTGATTGAGGCTCAGGGGGGGAAGGTCACCGGATCGGTCTCTAAAAAGACGGATTATCTGCTGGCAGGCGAGGATGCAGGCAGCAAGCTTGTGAAAGCCCAAAGCCTTAACATCCCGGTAATTGACGAAGCTGAATTTTTGGAGATGCTGAAGCAGGAATAAATCGTTATAGCTTTATTTTATGATAGACTGGTTTAGAAAGGACGTTGATGACAGCTATGAAAATGGATATCGCCCATGTGGCCAAGCTGGCAAAATTGCAGTTTGACGAGCAGGAAGCGCAAAAGTTTGAAGGACAAATGCAGTCCATCATCGATATGGTGGAAAACCTTCCTCCTCTCAGCGATTCGGGAGCGCTAATCGATCCGGAAAATCCCATGATTATGCGGGAAGACAAGGTAACCGATCACTGCAAACGGGACGAGCTTTTGAAAAACGCACCTCAGGTACAGGCCGGCTGTGTGGTCGTTCCGAAAGTCGTGGAATAAACAGAAAGGCGGAGAAAACAACATGGAATTATATCAGAAAACAGCAGCGGAGCTTTCCAAAATGCTGCGGAATAAAGAGTGCTCTGCCGTGGAGGTCACAAAATCGGTTTTTGACCGGATCCGGCAAAAAGAGGATACAGTCGGCGCCTATGTGACTCTGACTGAGGATAAAGCCCTTGAAAAAGCGGGAGAAGTGGATCAAAAACTGGCGGCCGGGGAGGAGCTTTCCCCTCTGGCGGGAATTCCCGTTGGTGTAAAGGATAATATCTGTACACAAGGGATCCTCACCTCCTGTGCTTCCAAAATGCTTTATAACTTTGTCCCGCCCTATAACGCCACGGCTTATGACAAGCTCCTTAAGCAGGACATGGTAATCACCGGCAAATGCAACATGGACGAATTCGCCATGGGTTCCTCCACCGAGACCAGCTACTTCAAAAAAACCGCTAATCCTCACGATCCGTCTAGAGTGCCCGGCGGCTCTTCCGGCGGCAGCGCCGCGGCAGTATCCGCAGGAGAAGCGATCGTGGCGTTGGGTTCCGATACCGGCGGCTCCATCCGGCAGCCGGCGGGATTCTGCGGCATCGTGGGATTAAAGCCTACCTATGGCAGCGTATCCCGTTATGGACTGGTTGCTTTCGCGTCCTCCTTGGATCAAATCGGCCCTATGGGCAAAAGTGTAGCCGATACGGCGATGCTGTACACGGCTATCTGCGGCCGGGATCCTATGGACGCCACCAGCGCCGCCCGGGAATACCCTGATTTTTATCAAAACCTCAACAGTAACGTGAAGGGCCTTACCATCGGTATTCCCAAGGAATACTTCGGGGAAGGAATCGAGCCGGAGGTTAAGCAGATGGTGATGGACGCTGTTAAGCTGCTGGAGCAAAACGGTGCCACTGTCAAGGAAATCTCCTTGCCAAGCACCGGCTATGCGTTAAACGCTTATTATATCATCGCCAGCGCGGAGGCTTCCTCCAACCTGGCCCGGTATGACGGTGTAAAGTACGGCTACCGCACATCGGAATACACCTCTTTGGAGGATATGTACTTAAAGACCCGCAGCGAGGGCTTCGGCGACGAGGTAAAGCGCCGGATCATGCTGGGGACCTTTGTGCTAAGCTCCGGCTATTATGATGCTTATTATAAGCGGGCCAAGCTTTTGCAAAAACAGATCGCCGCGGAGTTCGCCGCTGCCTTTGAAGGATGCGACGTGATCGCAACGCCGACAACTCCTTACAGCGCCTTCAAGCTGGGCGAAAATATTGATGACCCGCTGAAAATGTATGCCGGCGATATCTGCACCGTCACTGTCAACATTGCGGGACTGCCGGCAATGAGCCTGCCCTGCGGCATGGATTCCAAGGGGATGCCGGTAGGGATGCAGCTAATCGGTCCGAAATTCTCGGAACAAACGCTGTTTGACGCCGCTTTCGGCTATGAATCTTTAGTGGGTGGTTTTACTACCTCGGCAGTGGAAAAATAAGGCAGCTTGCCAAGCTTGTTTTGATAAAGAAAGGAATGGCCAACCATGTTAAACGACAACTACGAGATGGTCGTCGGGCTGGAAGTCCATGCGGAGCTTTCCACCGACACCAAAATATACTGCGGCTGCAAAAACCAGTTTGGTCTGGAGGTCAACACCCAGTGCTGCCCAATCTGCACCGGTATGCCGGGAACTCTGCCCACCCTTAACGAAAAAGTGGTGGAATACGCCGTCAAGATGGGACATGCGCTAAACTGCACCATCAACCGCATCTGTAAGCAGGACCGCAAAAATTATTTTTACCCCGACCTGCCCAAAGCCTATCAGATCAGCCAGTTTGATATCCCGCTGTGCGAGCACGGCTATGTGGACATCCTGGTAGATGGCGAGGAAAAACGAATCGGCGTTACTCGTATCCATATTGAGGAAGATGCCGGTAAGCTCATCCATGACGACAGCTTTGCCGGTTCGCTGGTGGACTTTAACCGCTGCGGCGTACCGCTGATCGAGATCGTCTCCGAGCCGGATTTCAGAAGCTCTGCCGAAGCCAAAGCGTATCTGGATACGATCCGTTCCATCCTGATTTATTTGGGGATTTCCGACGGCAAAATGCAGGAGGGCTCCATCCGGTGCGACGTAAACGTATCGGTGCGCAAAAAGGGCGACACGGAATTCGGCACCCGCTGTGAGATGAAAAACGTAAACTCCTTCAGCGGCGCTGTCCGGGCCATTGAATATGAAGCCGCCAGACAGGTGGAGGTATTGGAAAACGGCGGCACTGTTTCCCAGGAAACCCGCCGGTGGGACGACGCCAAAGGCCAGAACTTTTTGCTGCGTAGCAAAGAGGATGCCCATGACTACCGGTATTTCCCGGAGCCGGACCTTCCCACCATTGTGCTGGAGCAGGAATATGTCGATCGCTTAAAAGAGCAGATTCCAGAGCTTCCCAACAAAAAGATTGCCCGTTATATGAAGGATTACGGCCTAAACCAAGGCGACGCGACCCTTTTGGTGGAGCAGATGGAAAAGGCAGCGCTGTTTGAAGAAACGCTGGCCTGCGGTAAGGTTTCTGCAAAGAATGTCTCCAACTGGATTTTGGTAGATTTATCCAAATATATGAATGAAACCAAAAAATCCATTGCTGATACCAAGCTGACGCCACAAAAGCTGTGCCAGCTGATCCAAAAGGTAGAGCAAGGCGTTATTTCCAATACAGCCGGGAAAACGGTGTTTGAGGTTTTGCTGGTGGAAGATCGGGAAGTCGATGAAGTCATTGAGGAAAAAGGCCTCAAGCAGATTTCTGATTCATCGGCACTGGAAGCAGTGGTTAATGAAGTGTTATCCAATAACCAAAAATCCATTGACGATTATAAAAACGGAAAAACCAACGCTTTGGGATATCTGGTTGGCCAGTGTATGAAAGCGACCAAAGGTCAAGGCAATCCGGCTATGATGAAAGAAATGATTTTGGCGTATCTGGAAAACCATTAAGGTATCCGAAAGTATCCGATGCCAAAGGTAAACTTACAGACGGCAGCAACGGCCCGCATTAGCAGGCCGTTCTCCCACTTCTCTAGTTCGCTAAATTTTGATTTAGCGAACTATTAAATATTTTTTGGGTGGTGGCAAGACATGGCTTCCCTGCAATCCTATCACGATTGTCCCCAGATCCTGCGGGACTATCTGTTTTACTTGGAGACGATCAAAGGACGTTCTCCGCGCACTGTCAACGGCTATTATATTGACCTGCGCACCTTTTTCCGCTTTTTAAAAATGTACCGTGGCCAAGTGGATGCAAAAACGGAATTTTCTAAGATTCCTATTACGGATATCACCATTGATGATATCCGTCAAGTCACCTTGTCTGAAACCTATGAATTCCTGCATTTTGTGGCGTCTGAACGCTCCAATACCGCCAATACCCGCTCTCGGAAAGTTTCTTCCCTTCGCGGATTTTTTAAATACCTTACCAATAATGTAGGCTTACTTAATGAAAATCCTTTGAAAAATTTAGAGGTCCCCGCCAGCAAAAAAGCTCTGCCTAAATATCTGACGCTGGAACAGGCACTGGAACTTCTCCGTTCCGTAGACGACGGCGAATTTCAAACCAGGGATTACTGTATGCTTACGTTATTTATTAATTGCGGGATGCGTTTGTCTGAGCTTGTGGGCATTAATTTATCCGATATACGGGATAACACCCTTCGGCTGTTGGGAAAAGGCAACAAAGAACGGGTCATTTATTTAAATGAATCCTGTTTAAACGCGATTGCTGCCTATCTCCCCGACCGTGAAAAGCTGCCGGTGATTCGAGATAAAAGCGCTTTATTCCTTACTAAAAACGGTACGCGGATCGGCAGGCGCTGGGTGGAAAAAATCGTGGAGAAATGCCTTGCCAAAGCGGGACTTGCTAATATGGGGTTATCCCCTCATAAATTGCGCCATACGGCGGCCACCATTATGTACCAACACGGAAATGTGGATATTCGGGTGCTGAAAGAAATTCTGGGACACGCCAACGTGGGGACGACCGAAATTTATACCCATGTATCCAGCAAACAGATGGAAAATGCTGCGAACAGTACCCCACTTTCTCATATGACGCCCCCCTCCCCTTCTAAAAAGAAAAATAAATCCTCAAAGGAGCCGGAGAACCAGTAAAAGGATCTTGACTTTATTTTACATACTATGGTATAATAATTAACGCTGTCATGAGATAAACAGCATTTATACTTGGAGACGTATCGAAGTGGTCATAACGGGACTGACTCGAAAATTTTCGAAAAAGTGTCAGTTTTGTCCACCTAAAATCCAGTGTTTCTGCGGGCTCCCGCAGTTCGAAAAACCGAATATTTCGCAGTTCTTTCCGTCAGTTCTTTCCAAAAGTTTTGGGAACGATTTTCGGATTGACATATGGAGAGTTGTCCGAGTGGTCGAAGGTGCAGCACTCGAAATGCTGTGTCCCGAAAGGGACCTAGGGTTCGAATCCCTAACTCTCCGCCAAAAAGTCCAGTAAACATGCGGGTTTGCTGGACTTTTCTTTTTTGCCTTTTGGAGGAAGCTCCCCCAAAATCATGGAAAGAACAGGCGGTTTTTTGGAGAGAACTGGGCGGATTTTTGGCTTTTTCCCTCTATTCGAACCCATAAGTCAGCCCGCCCTGCTGTTGTCCGCAATTTCGGCCCATTTGTTGCCGAAATCCACCGTTTCCGGCAGGGGCATTCCGCTCACCATCGCCTGCGCTGAGGAGATCTTGGAGCTGTAATCCAGGTGGGCGTAGATATTCGCCGTGGTGGAAAAATCGCTGTGCCCCATCCACTCCTGAATCTGCTTGAGGGGCACGCCGTTGGCAAGAAGGATAATGCGGCTTCATCAAGTCGCCCAGCTCGTCCACAAAGACATAACCGTCATACTGGTAGTTATAGTAATTCCAGCAGACGCAGAAAGTTCGACTCTGCTTTATTTTTTCAAAAAGATACGGATGGGCTTGTTCTGCGCCTTGCAATGCTGGATGACGAATTTCGTCCCTCTCGATTGCCCGTCCCAAAATGCCAGCACGCAGTCGGCGTATTCGATGATCTGCAAATTTCGTTTGAGCGGTGCTCCTCTGCCGTATCGGTTATATTCCGGCAGAAACTCGGTGAGCTTTAGCCCGTTTGCGAGGGCATATTTTCTTGCGCAGGTATCGATCCCTTTCGCCCCGCCGGATACTATCTCCATAGTTTCTTCGGGCAGATATTTTCCCAAATCTTGCACCACTAAATTTCTTGAGCCGATAACTGCAACTTTCATAAGCTGCCTCCTTTGGATATATTTTAGATGTGTTTTATGTCTATATTTCTCATTTTAGCACATAATAGATATAGGATAA
>CALXBH010000007.1 GCA_944386475.1 uncultured Clostridia bacterium
CGCCACCATCGCCGACGACCGCGGCCTGATGGTGGATGCGCTGGCCGGCGCGCCGGGGGTGTATTCCGCCCGGTATGCCGGGCCGGGCGCCACCGACCGGGACCGGTATGAAAAGCTTTTGCGGGAGATGGAAAATGTCCCGGAGGAGAAACGCACGGCTAAGTTTGTCTGCGTCATTCACATGATCCTGCCGGACGGACAGGAGATTTCCGTGCGGGGAGAATGCCCAGGCGTCATCGGCCGCGCCCCTTCCGGCGAAGGCGGGTTCGGTTATGATCCGGTGTTTTATGTGGGCGATAAAAGCTTCGGGGAGCTGTCGCCGGAGCAAAAGGACGCGGTGAGTCATCGGGGCAACGCCCTGCGGCAGCTGACAAAAAAACTAGAGGAATTAGGTGACTTAACAAAATGACAAGTAAGGAACGAGCCAAGTTACGAGGCCTTGCCAATCATATCGAAACCATTTTGCAGGTGGGGAAAAGCGGTATCACCGAGCCCCTTGTCAAGCAGGCGGCCGATGCGCTGACAGCCAGAGAGCTTATCAAGGGAAAGGTGCTGGAAAACGCGCCCCTGCTCCCCCGGGAGGCGGCGGAGGAGCTGGCTCAGGCGACAGGCGCTCAGGTGGTGCAGGTAATCGGCACCCGGTTTGTGCTGTATAAACGAAACGAAAAAAATCCCGTCATCCAGCTGTAGGCGGGGGCTTTTATGGAGAAGATTGCGATTTTCGGCGGTGCGTTTAACCCCATTCACAAGGGGCACATCCATCTGGCGGAGAGTATGCGGGACCGGTACCATCTTGACCGGGTGCTGTTAATTCCCTCCCACATCCCGCCCCACAAAGAGGCTCCCGATCTGGTTTCGGGGGAACACCGGCTTATGATGTGCGCCTTGGTGGCGAAAGAACATCCCGGCTTTCAGGCGGAGGATATTGAGCTTTCCCGGCCGGGGAAAAGCTACACCGTGGATACGGTACAGGCGCTTTCGGCGCGGTATCCCGGCAGCCGGTTGTATCTGATCGTGGGGAGCGATATGCTGTTTACCTTTGACGAATGGCGCCGGTATGAAGATATTTTGCGTTATGCGACGTTGCTGGCGGGAGCCAGAAATCCCGATGAGTACAAGCGCCTGTGCCAAAAGGCCGCTCAGCTGAAAGAAAAGGTCCCGGAAGGGGAGATCTTTGTGTCGGATATTCCAGTGGAGCCTATGTCCTCCACTCAAATTCGAGAAGGATTCCGGCGCGGCGAAGATATGACAAATTATCTGGAACCGGCGGTGCTCCAGTACATCCGGGAGCGCGGCCTATATTCTCCCATGGAGGCGAGTGGGGCATGACCTATTCTGATTACGAGCAAGCGGTGCGAAATAAGCTTAAAGATAAGCGCTTTATCCATAGCGTCAATGTAGCCAACCAGGCTGAGGAGTTGGCTAAGCGTTTTGGGGCAGACCCCAATAAGGCAAAGATTGCAGGAATCTTACATGATATTACAAAACAGGATAATTCGTTCGAGCAGTTGCAAACGATCATAAATGGTGGTATAATTCTAACGAATGTCGAAAAATGCAGCCCGAATCTTTACCACGCCATCTCCGGCAGTGTCTATATCCGGCAAAATCTAGGTGTAAACGATGAGGATATCATCCATGCGGTGCGGTATCACACCACCGGCCGGGCGGGGATGTCGCTGTTAGAAAAAATCATCTATCTGGCGGACTTAACGTCGGCGGACAGGGATTATCCCGATGTGGACCGGATGCGCCGGATTGTGCGACAAGATCTGGATGAAGGAATGCGGGAATCTTTACGGTTTATCATCCCTGACCTTATAGAGCGGAAGCTTTTGCTCCATCCGGATACGATAGAAGCTTATAACGAATATTTTCTGCCGCTGCTTGCCGCGGAAAATTAGAAGAGACGGTATTGGATAAAAGCTTAAAGGCTTTTGACAACAGCGGAAAAGACCGTTTTTGCGGAAGCCTTGGGCGAGCGTGCAAATCTGAGAGGAAAGTGAACATGGCAAAACAAACCCAAAGAGACGAGTATGTTGATATTTTAAGTAATGTCCCGCCCAAGAGCAAGAAAAAGAAAAAAAAGAAGATGCGCCCCCGCGACCGGGTGATTATGACGGTCTCTATTCTTTTAATTATTGTATCAGTTTGCACGGTGGGTGTAATCGGGCTTTTAAACTGGCGGCCGCTGATCGGTGACGACAGTACCCTTGATCCTAATATTACGACACCAGACACCATTAAAGAGAAAAGCGTCAATTTCCTGCTTTGCGGTATTGATTTCGAAGAAGGTACTGCCCGAGGGCATCTAACCGATATTATCATGGTTGTCAACTTTGACGTAGCGGGCAATAAGGTGAACATTCTTCAGATCCCCCGGGATACGCTGGTGGGCGACGATGAAACGCCTACCGGCAAGATCAACGCGGTGTACGGCCGCTCTTCCAGCTACGGGGAAAACGGGATGGCGGGCCTTGCCAGTGTCATTAATGAAATGCTGGGGATCACCATCGACCATTACGCTACTGTGACCATGACGGCTTTCCGCAATGTGGTAGACGGCTTGGGCGGGGTAGAAGTGGATGTGCCCCAGACGATTAATTTGGACGGCGTCACCATTCAGGCGGGAAAACAGACCTTAAACGGCAAACAGGCGGAAAAGTTTGTCCGCGTGCGGTATGGCGGCGGCCTTTATGACGGCAGCGATACCACCCGTGTAAAGATGCAGCGGATCTTTTTAGCAGCTCTGGCAAAAGAGCTTACCGAGGTGAGCAGCGGTGAACTGGTGGGCCTGATCACCAAGGTGATCGGCGACGTCACTACCGACATGAGCGTGGGCGAGGTCATCAATTTCGCCGGCGTGATGCAGAAGGTGGACTTGTCCAATATGTCCATCGCCATGCTGCCGGGACAGGCTGACTATTATCAGACGTCTTCTTATGGTTCCCAGTCGGTATATTACCTCCACCTAAACGAGACGCTACAGCTCGTCAATAAGTATTTCAGGACCTATCAGGATCCCCTGACGCCGGAAGATCTCAATATTATTGAGTACAGCGGAACGAAAGTGGATTACAATGATGACAATGAAAACGATTTCCAGGAGATTATTGACGGTGTTAAACCGGGTGAGCACGCTGAAAGCTCTTCTCCCGGAGAATAAATAACCGCTGACAGGCGGCTTCCGGCAAACAAAATGCCGGAAGCCGTTTTGAGAAAGGAAGATGCAGTTGACTTCGCAAGAACTGACAAAGCACATCGTCCGAATACTGGACAGCAAAAAAGCGGAGGATATTACGGCGATTAAAGTGCGGGATTTAACCATTGTCGCCGATTACTTTATCATCGCGTCCGGTACCAGCACCACCCAGGTTAAAGCTTTGGCCGACGAGGTGGAATTTCAAATGGGCAAACAGGATATCCATCCCCAGCGGACCGAGGGTTACCCTTCAGGCGAATGGGTGGTTTTGGACTATCAGGATGTGATCGTTCATGTGTTTTACCGGGCGACCAGGGAGTTTTATTCTCTGGAGCGCCTGTGGGCGGACGGTGAACAGGTAAATATTGAGGATATGCTGAAATAGCAATTATAGGAGTTGAGCATCGTTGAAGTACAATTTTTCCGAAGTGGAGAAAAAGTGGCAAAAGATCTGGGAGGATAACAACACCTTTGCCGCGACCAATGATTACACAAAGCCGAAATATTACGCGCTGGTGGAGTTTCCTTATCCTTCGGGACAGGGACTTCATGTAGGGCATCCCCGTTCTTATACGGCGCTGGATATCGTCGCCAGAAAGCGGCGGCTTGAGGGCTATAACGTTTTGTACCCCATGGGATGGGATGCGTTTGGCCTGCCCACCGAAAATTTTGCCATCAAAAACAAGATCCACCCGGAAATTGTGACCGAAAAAAATGTGGCCCATTTTAAGGAGCAGTTAAAATCTCTGGGCCTTTCCTTTGACTGGAACCGGGAGGTAAATACCACCGATCCTAACTACTATAAATGGACCCAGTGGATTTTCATTCAGCTGTTTAAAAAAGGCCTCGCTTATAAAAAAGAGATGTCGGTCAACTGGTGCACCTCCTGCAAGGTGGTGCTGGCCAACGAAGAGGTGGTAGGCGGCGTGTGTGAGCGCTGCGGCGGCGAGGTCGTCCACAAGGTAAAATCCCAGTGGATGTTAAAGATCACCGAATATGCCCAGCGGCTGCTGGACGATCTGGATCTGGTAGATTACATCGACCGGGTCAAGGTGTCCCAGCGCAACTGGATCGGCCGTTCCACCGGTGCGGAGGTGGAGTTTGGAACCACTCTGGGCGACACCTTCACCATTTACACCACCCGGCCGGACACCCTGTTCGGCGCCACCTATATGGTCATTTCTCCCGAGCATCCGCTGATTGAAAAATGGGCGGATAAAATCGGGAATATGGACGAGATCCGCGCCTATCAGGAAAAGGCCGCCAGGAAATCGGATTTTGAGCGCACCGAGGTTGCCAAAGAGAAAACCGGCGTGAAAATAGACGGGGTGATGGGGATCAACCCGGTGAACAACAAGGAGATCCCGATCTTTATCTCCGACTATGTGCTCATGTCCTACGGAACCGGCGCGATCATGGCTGTCCCGGCCCATGATACCCGTGACTACGATTTTGCCAAAGCCTTTGACCTTCCCATTGTGGAGGTTGTCGCCGGCGGCGATATAGAAAAGGAAGCCTTTACCGATTGTGAGACCGGTATCATGGTCAATTCCGGGATGTTAAACGGCCTGTCGGTGGAGGATGCCAAAAAGAAGATTATCTCCTGGCTGGAAGAGACCGGCAAGGGTCATCCCAAGGTAAACTTTAAGCTCAGGGACTGGGTGTTCTCCCGCCAGCGGTACTGGGGCGAGCCGATTCCCATTGTTTACTGTGAAAAATGCGGGTATGTTCCCCTCCCGGAGGAGGAGCTCCCCCTGCGCCTGCCTGAGGTGGAGTCCTATGAGCCCACCGACGACGGCGAATCTCCCCTGGCGGCGATGGAGGATTTTGTCAACACCACCTGCCCGCACTGCGGCGGTCCCGCCAAGCGGGAGACCGACACCATGCCTCAGTGGGCCGGGTCGTCCTGGTATTTCCTGCGGTACTGCGATCCTCATAACGATAAAGAGCTTGCCTCCAAGGAGGCTCTGGACTACTGGATGCCGGTAGACTGGTACAACGGCGGCATGGAGCATACCACCCTGCACCTTTTGTATTCCCGGTTCTGGCATAAGTTTTTATACGATATCGGCGTGGTCAGCTGCAAGGAGCCTTATCAAAAGCGCACCAGCCACGGCATGATTCTGGGGGAAAACGGCGAAAAGATGAGCAAGTCCCGGGGGAATGTGGTCAATCCCGACGACATTGTGCGGGAGTACGGCGCGGACACCATGCGGCTGTATGAAATGTTCATCGGCGACTTTGAAAAATCCGCTCCCTGGAGCTCCGCCAGCATCAAGGGCTGCAAACGGTTTTTGGACCGCATCTGGAATCTTCAGGAGATCGTCACCCCCGAGGAAGGCTACCGTTCCACGCTGGAAGCTTCTATGCATAAGACCATCAAAAAGGTCACGGAGGATATCGAAAACCTGAAATTCAACACCGCTATTGCAGCGATGATGGCTCTGCTTAACGAGTTTGCGGATTCCGGCTCTTTGACAAGGGGCGAATACAAGGACTTCTTAATTATGCTCAATCCCTTTGCCCCCCATATCACCGAGGAGATCTACGAGCGCATGGGCTATGAAGGAATGCTCAACCAGCAGAAGTGGGTCACCTATGATGAGAGCAAATGCAAGGACGACACCATTGAGATCGTGGCCCAGGTAAACGGCAAGATTAAATCCAAGCTGACCGTGGCGGCCAACGTGTCCAAAGAGGACGCCATCGCCCTGGCTAAAGAAGACGGCAAGATGAAAGAGGCTATGGACGGGAAAACGGTGGTCAAAGAGATCTATGTCCCCGGCAAGCTTGTGAATATCGTCGTCAAATAGTGTTTGCTGTCGCTGCGTCAAAAAATAGTTCGCTGTAATTTTTGTGCAATTCGTATAATGTTTGGGAAGTACTTGACAAGCTGATGCCAGAATTGTATAATAGATTTTGTTACAGTGATTATTGAAACCTCTGCCGCTGAGGCAAAGGGAGGGAATAGAAAATGGCAGAAATTCGTATCAAAGACAACGAATCTTTGGACAGCGCTTTAAGACGTTTTAAAAGATCTTGTGCGAAATCCGGCGTGCTTGCAGAAGTCCGCAAACGGGAGCATTACGAGAAACCGTCTGTAAGACGCAAGAAAAAGTCTGAAGCTGCTCGCAAACGCAAATATAAATAATTTGCATCTGACGAAAAGCAACAAAAAGGCACGGGCAAGTTGTTTGCCCGTGCCTTTTTCTGTGCTTGTTCTAATCATTCCCCGGATAGACAAAAAGTGTGGACGCCCAAAAGCGTCCACACTTTTTGTAGTTTGAAGATTAGTCGATGTCGATCCGGCGGGTGGGGGATTTTTTCTCCGGCTCTTTTTTCGGGAGAGTCAGCTCCAAAATACCATTATTGTATTTGGCGGAAATCTCGTCCGCCTTGATACCGGAGATGTCAAAGCTGCGGCTGAAGCTCCCATACCGGCGCTCCTGTTTGACATAATTGTCCTTCTCGTTTTTGATATCTTCCTTGTGCTCCGCTTGAATCATCAAACGGTCGCCGTCAATGTCGATTTTAATATCTTCTTTGTTAAAGCCGGGAAGCTCCGCCTCCAGAACATATTTATCCCCTTTATCAAGGATATCGGTGTTGAAGGAGGGGAAGAGATTCCCCATATCTCCGAAGAAATCCTTTTCCAGATCGTTAAAATAGTTCGCAAGGCTACGACGTCTGCGGTCAAAGGGTGTTAAATCAAACATACAGAAAACCTCCTAACAAGATTCATTTATTTTGTTTGTAAAAATTCAAAGGGTTGCTGCTGCCATCCTGTGGCAGCTACCTTCTTTTTCCTTTTTACAAGTTTTATTATAAAATCCAATTGTTATCAATCAACAGTTAAAGCGTGAATAAACTTTTAATTTTAGCACTTAAGATAACAGAGTGCTAAAATTAAAGCTAAAATAATGTATTTGCTAAATCCTCCTGATGGGATTCCTCGTTTTTGATCTCCCAGTGGATTAATAAGGTGAGGGCTGCCCGCAGGGCGATGATCGCCGCCACCGTGAGGATCTCGGAAAATTCCCGCACCACCACCGTGCGCAGAATTTCGCTGCCCAGCTTGAATTCCAGGGCTAAAGCCATTCCCTTGGCCAGATTGAGCCGGGTAAATCTGCTGCGCTTTATCAGGCCAATGAGCCCCTTGATACCTGCCAGGATAATTACAAGCACGCCCAAAAGCTCAAATACTAAGATAGCGGCGTCGGTAATCTGGTTTAGAATCGTGTGAAGGAACTCCATACTGTCCTCCTTTTTATAGCGTCCAACATTCCGGAAGAGATAAAAAAATAACGGAAAGCGAATTCGCTTTCCGTTATTTTGTGTATTCATTGGGAGAAATATGTAACAGGCCTTTTCCTTACCGGAAATATTTTACGCCGTTTGCAAAGATTCGCTGATCCTTTTCACCAGGAACGTTTTGATACAGGCCCAAACCGGTGCGCTCGCTGTGGCCCATCTTGCCGAAGACCCGCCCGTCGGGGGAGGTGATGCCTTCGATGGCGCAGACCGAGGTGTTGGGGTTGTAGCGAATATCATAGGTGGGCTTCCCGGCGAGATCCACATACTGGGTGGCGATCTGGCCGTTTTCCGCCATCTGTGCGATCAGCTCGTCGGAGGCCACAAACCGCCCCTCGCCGTGGGAGATCGCCACGGTGTGGGTTTCGCCCACCTGCGCGTCGGCCAGCCAGGGGGATTTGTTGGAGCACACCCGGGTGTTTACCAGCATTGACTGGTGGCGATGGATGGTGTTAAAGGTCAGGGTGGGGGAGTGATCCTCCATATCCACGATCTTTCCAAAGGGAACCAGTCCCAATTTAATCAGCGCCTGGAACCCGTTGCAGATACCCAGCATCAGGCCGTCCCGGTTATTAAGCAGCTCATGCACCGCCTCTTTGATAGAGGGGTTGCGGAAGAAAGCGGTGATGAATTTACCCGAGCCGTCCGGCTCGTCGCCGCCCGAGAAGCCGCCGGGGATCATGACGATCTGGCTCTGCTTGATCTTTTGGGTGAAGGCTGCCACAGATTCTTCGATGTCCCGGCTGGTAAGGTTGCGGATGACGAAAATTTCCGGTTCGCCGCCGGCCTTTTCAAAGGCCCGGGCGGTGTCGTATTCGCAGTTGGTGCCGGGGAACACCGGGATAAGGACCCGGGGCTTGGCCGCTTTGATGGCGGCAGATTTCGCTTTGCCCTCAAAGGCGTACACAGGGGGAACGCTCTCTGTTTCTTCTACCCGGCAGGGGAAGATGGGTTCCAGCTTGTTTTGATAGCTGGGCAAAAGCTCCCCTAACGGCATCTGGCTGCCGCCGGCTTTGATGGCAGCCTCCGCCGTGGTTTCGCCCAGCAAAACAGCGCCCTCGGGGAGAGCGGCGTCTTTTTCCAGCTCGATGACAAAGCCGCCTGCGACACCGTTCCACAAAAGCTCCTGCTCCGGCAGGGAGGCAAAGGTAAAGCCGATGTCGTTACCAATGGCCATTTTAAACACCGCTTCGGCGGTGCCGCCGTAGGTAAGCGCCCAGACCGACAGGGCTTTTTTGTCTTTAATCAGCTCCTGCACAGCGGAGAAAACCGCTTTGACGCTGTCAAAGCAGGGCATGTTGTTTTCATACTTAGGCAGCAGCATAACGACCTTGTGGCCAGGGGCTTTAAACTCCGGCGAGACGATGTTGCCGGTGCCGGTGACCGACACCGCAAAGGAGGTCAGGGTGGGGGGAACGTCCAGATCTTCAAAGCTTCCGCTCATGGAGTCCTTTCCGCCGATGGAGCCGATGCCCAGAGAAAGCTGGGCCTTTAACGCGCCCAGCAGGGCGGACATGGGCTGACCCCAACGCTTGGGATCCCCTTTGGTGCGCTCAAAGTATTCCTGAAAGGTGAGCCAGCTGTGCTGGTAGTCGCCGCCGATGGCGACCACCTTGGCCACCGACTCGATGACCGCGTACATGGCGCCGTAGAACGGATCCTGGGCGCTGATATAGGGATTATATCCCCAGCCCATCAAAGAGCAGGTGGTGGTCTCGCCGGTGAGCACCGGGAGCTTGGCCGCCATCGCCTGGGCGGGAGTCGTCTGGTTTTTGCCGCCGAAAGGCATCAGCACCGTGCCCGCGCCAATGGTGGAGTCAAACCGTTCTACCAGCCCTTTCTGGGAGCAGGTGTTTAGGTCGGACAGATGCTCCTGCCAGCCCTCCAGGGTGTTGTCCCGGTGGTTGACAGGGGAAAGGGTGTGCCGGGGAATCTCAATTTCGGTGTGCTTGGAAGCGCCGTTGGAATTTAAAAATTCCCGGGACAGGTTGACGATCACGTTGCCCCGCCAGTCCATCACCAGCCGGGGCTCTTTAGTGACCACCGCCACCTTGGTGGCCATCAGGTTTTCCTCGTGGGCTTTGTCAATAAACGCCTGGGTGTCCGCTTCCCGGATCACCACCGCCATGCACTCCTGGGATTCGCTGATGGCAAGCTCGGTGCCGTCTAATCCCTCGTATTTTTTGGGGACGGCGTCCAGATGGATGGAAAGCCCGTCCGCCAGCTCGCCGATAGCTACCGAAACGCCGCCGGCGCCGAAGTCGTTGCAGCGCTTAATCATCCGGGTGACCTCGGGGTTGCGGAACAGCCGCTGGAGTTTGCGCTCCTCCGGCGCGTTACCCTTCTGCACCTCTGCGCCGCAGCTCTCCAAGGATTCCAGCGTGTGGGATTTGGAAGAACCGGTGGCGCCGCCGCAGCCATCCCGGCCGGTTTTACCGCCCAGTAAGATCACTACATCGCCGGGGGCGGGAACCTCCCGGATGACGTTTTTAGCAGGGGCCGCGCCCACTACCGCGCCGATCTCCATGCGCTTGGCCGCATAGCCGGGGTGGTAAACCTCCGCCACATGGCCGGTGGCAAGGCCGATCTGGTTGCCGTAGGAGCTGTATCCGGCCGCCGCGCCCACGGTGATCTTCCGCTGGGGGAGCTTTCCTTTCATGGTGTCTTTCACCGGCACCAAAGGATCCGCCGCGCCGGTGACCCGCATGGCCTGGTACACATAGCTGCGCCCCGAAAGAGGATCCCGGATAGCGCCGCCCAAACAGGTGGCCGCGCCGCCGAAGGGCTCGATCTCGGTGGGGTGGTTGTGGGTTTCGTTTTTAAACATTAAAAGCCAGTCTTCTTTTTGGCCGTCGATGTCCACGTCGATCTTCACCGAGCAGGCGTTGATCTCCTCCGACTCGTCCATATCCTTTAAAATGCCGTCTTTTTTGAGCTTTTTCGCGCCGATGACCGCCAGATCCATCAGGGTGATAGGCTTGTCCGTGCGGCCTTTATAAAGCTCCTCCCGGACCGAGAGGTATTCGTCATAAACCGCTTTAACCGCCGGATCCTCAATGGACACCTTGTCGATGTTGGTTAAAAAGGTGGTGTGGCGGCAGTGATCCGACCAGTAGGTGTCGATCATCCGGATCTCGGTAATGGTGGGATCCCGGTGCTCAGTGTTTTTAAAATAGTCCTGGCAGAATTTGATGTCGTCCAGATCCATGGCCAGCCCATAGTGGTTCACAAATTCCTGCAAACCGGCCTCGTCAAGGGCGGTAAAGCCGTTCAGAGTCTCCACCGTGGTAGGCAGGTCGTAATTCATCTTCAGCGTCTCATAGGGCGCAAAAGCGGCCTCCCGGCTTTCCACGGGGTTGATGAGATAGTGCTTGATCTTTATAAAATCCTCATCCGAGATCACACCGGACAACAGATAGACCTGGGCGGAACGCACGGTGGGGCGGTCTTTTTGGGTCATCAGGCTGATGCACTGCTCGCAGGAATCCGCCCGCTGGTCAAACTGGCCGGGGAGGTATTCCACCGCAAACATCCGCTGCCCCTGCTGGGGTTTGGGGAGCTCGCTGTAGGTGACGTCCACTGCCGGCTCGGAAAACACGGTGGTGGATGCCATGTTAAAAACGGTTTCGTCGATGCCTTCCACATCGTAGCGGTTGATCACCCGCACGTCGGTGACGCCCTTCATCTGCAGGGAGGAACGCAAATCGTGCAAAACGCTTTTGGCCTCCACGGCAAACGCCGGCTTTTTTTCCACATAGATACGAAAAACGCTCATTCTCTCGGTCTCCATTCTGCCTTTTACGGCGATATCGTTATGATAGGGTACCCTTAACAGTCAGCGGCTCCGCCGGAAACCACCGCCGTGCAGCGTCCGCCGGACACTCCTGTTATTTTAACACATTTTACCTGGCCGCACAAGTTGGCCTCGGGGGTTTCCGCCTGTCCGCCGGAGGGGATAAAATCAGCGGGGGAGGCGGTAGCCACCCGGCAGGGGGTGTAGTTTTTGGTGTAGCCGTCGTAGATGCCGGGCGCTATTTTAGTTTCCAAAAGGACTTCCTCGGTCTTTCCCACCTGGGACTGCAAAAAAGCAAGGCGGGTTTCCTCGGTTTGCCGGATCATCTCGGCGCTGCGCCGCTCCTTTTCCCGCTGGGGGATCTGATCGGGATATCCGGCGGCCCGGGTGCCCTCCCGGCGGGAGTAGGCGAACACATGGACCTTGGCAAACCCGATTTGCTTGGCAAACTCTACCGACTGCAAAAACTCCTCTTCGGTTTCCCCGGGAAATCCCACCATGATGTCGGTGGTGATGGAGGCGTTTTCAAACCGGGCGCGCAGCCTGGCCACAATGTCCGCATATTCCTCGGGGGTGTAGTGGCGGTTCATCCGCTTCAGGGTGGAAGATGAGCCGCTTTGCAGGGACAGATGAAACTGGGGACAGAACTTGTCCTGGGCGGCAAACCGGTCCATATCCTTGTCGGTCAAAAGCTCCGGCTCCAAGGACCCCAGCCGCACCCGCGTGATACCGGGGACGCCGCAGGCGGCCTCCACCGCGTCGGCCAGCCGCAGGCCGCATTCCTTTCCATAGGAGGAAAGGTTGATCCCCACCAAGACGACTTCCTTATAGCCGTTTTGGGCCAGCTCGGTAAGCTCTTCGGTGAGATCCGGCAGCGCTTTGGAGCGGATGGGTCCCCGGGCGGTGGGGATGATGCAGTAGCTGCAATACCGGTCGCAGCCGTCTTCGATTTTTACAAACGCCCGGGTGTGCTCGGAAAAGCGGGGCGAGCTCATTTTTTCAAAGGCCTCCCCCCGTTTGTGCGGGGTGATGGAAATGACCCTTTCCCCAGTGGCCATGGCTTTTTTGACGCAGTCGATCAGCGCCGCCCGGTTGTAAGAGCCGGTGATAACGTCCGCTTCGGGCAGGTGCTTTGCCGCATCGGGGAACGCCTGGGGAAAACAGCCGGTTAAGGCTACCACCGCCCCGGGATGCTCCCGCTTAAAGCGGCGGAGGATCTGCCGGGTCTTTTTGTCCCCCATGGCGGTGACGGTGCAGGAGTTAATCACATACGCCTCCGCCTCTTCCTCCGGCGGGACGACGGTAAAGCCCTCCTCCGCAAAACGGGAGGAAAGGGCTTCGGTTTCATATTGATTCACCTTGCAGCCCAAGGTGTAAAATGCGATCCGTTTGACCATATAAAGGAAACCCTTTCTAAAATCTGTCGTAAAAATGTTTCCTAGGAAATATCCACAAAGAAAAATTTCTTCCTTTAGTATTATAATAGATTTACGCAGCCTTGACAATGATATTTGTTGACTAAAATAAAAGGGGGTGGTATAGTATAACTATCGGAAATGTCTGCTGACGGCAGGAAAGTTTTCCGCTGGCAAGCGGACAGTTCTAATCTTACACAATTTGGAGGGTTTATCCATGAAGAGTTTTACGATCATGCTCAATACTATTAATGACGTTAAAGATTTTGTCAACATCGTCGCCAAGTACGATTATGACATCGATCTGATCTCCGGAAGATACGCTATCGACGCCAAATCCATCATGGGTATTTTCAGCCTGGATCTTTCCAAGCCCATTACAGTCAAGGCCCACACGGACAACGGCGATGATCTGGCAGAAGAACTTAAAAAATTTGTTGCTGAATAAAGAAAATGCGGCGCGCTGTTTTTACAGCGCGCTTTTTATTTAGTCATAACCGCCTCCAAGAGAGGTTATGGCTTTCCTTCATCTGTGCCGGTTTCTCTCGCATCGGACAGGAAAGACACATTTTTTGACGGAGATAAGGCCATGTCAAAAAGAAAGAAGATCATCTTATCGCTTGCAATACTGCTTATACTTACAGCAGGCTGCTGCCTGTACGCCATGTGGTATTATTTCATCGGCACCAGCAGCGCGCCGGTGGAGGCTAAAGGAAACGCCGATTTTCACATCGCGGATTTTCACAGCGCGGTGGACAAGGACGGGGACGGGATTGACGATCAGTCGGATATCCTCATGGGAGCCAGGGAATATATCGCCACCCAGCCCAGATACAAAAGCAAGTATTATGACACAGGCTATCCCGACGACGGATATGGGGTGTGCACCGACGTGGTGGCTAACGCCCTGCGCAGCGCGGGCTATGATTTGATGCAGCTGGTTTACGAGGATGTTACGGAAAATCCGGAGGGATATGCTATCGATCAGCCGGATAAAAACATCGATTTCCGCCGGGTGCGGAACCTAAAGGTCTATTTAAAACACACGGCTGTCTCCCTCACCACCGATATCCAGCAGATCGACCAGTGGCAGGGCGGGGATATCGTGGTTTTTGACACTCACATCGGTATTGTTTCAGACAAGCGCAACGACCGGGGCGTGCCCTATGTCATCCATCATAACGACCCGTTCCAGGCCTCCTACGAGCAAGATATCCTGGAGAGCCGGGACGATATCACCGGCCATTACCGGATCAGCGAGTAATGCCCCGCCGCCGGGCATGGAATGCCCTTTTCCCGCATATAGTTTCAAAAAAGGGGAAAGGAACGTCTGCGCTATGAAATCGGCTTTTAAGCGAACGCCACATCGGACAAAAGACGTCTTTAAAAAAGGCATGGCGGCCTTATTGTGCGGGTGCCTAGCTTGGGGGAGCGTTTTTGTCACGCCTGCCCTGGCTGCGGACGAAGCGGCAGAGGACGCCGCAGCCAGCGAGGAATCTTCTCAGGCCCAGCTTGACCTGACCGCCAAATCGGCGATTCTTATCGAGGGCGCTACCGGCAAGGTATTGTACGAGCAAAACGCCGATGAAAAGATGCCCCCGGCCTCAATCACCAAGGTGATGACTCTTTTGCTGGTGATGGAGGCTTTGGACGAGGGCACCATCAAGCTCACCGATCAGGTGACGGCTTCCGCCCACGCCTGTTCCATGGGCGGAACCCAGATCTGGCTGGAGGAAAACGAACAGATGTCGGTGGAGGATCTTTTAAAGGCTACCGCCGTGGTATCCGCCAACGACGCCTCGGTGGCGTTAGGGGAGTTTTTGTCCGGCAGCGAAGAGGCGTTTGTCAAGCGGATGAACGACCGCGCCAGGGAGCTGGGGATGACAAACACCACCTTTAAAAACGCCACTGGCCTGGATGCAGAGGGCCATCTTTCCACGGCACGGGATATTTCCATTATGTCCCGGGAGCTTTTAAAGCACAAGGATATCACAAAATACACCACCATCTGGATGGATAGCCTGCGGGATGGAAAAAGCTCTTTGGTCAACACCAACAAGCTGGTGCGGTTTTATGAGGGGGCTACCGGCCTGAAAACCGGTACCACCGATGGGGCGGGCGCTTGTCTGAGCGCTTCGGCCACCCGAAACGGCATGGAATTGATTGCCGTCACCATGGGATCGGCTACCTCTGACGAGCGGTTTGCCTCCGCCCGAAAACTGTTGGACTACGGGTTTGGAAACTTTACCGTTTATACCCCCCAGGTGGACCAAACGCAGCTTTTGCCGGTGAAGGTTTTAAGAGGAGTAGAGTCCGGCGTGGCGGTAGAAGCGCCGGAGCTTTCCAGCGTCGTGGTTCAAAAGGGCAAGGAAAAAGAGATCACCCAGTCCCTCACCATGGTGGAGGATGTCCAGGCGCCGGTGGAAAAAGGCCAGGTGGTGGGCAAGATCACCGTCTCTATGGGGGAGGAAAAACTGGGGGAATACCCAGTCAAGACGGTGTCGGCTGTTAAAAAGCTGGACATCTGGACGGCCCTGGGGCGTCTGTGGACAGCGCTATTAAGCTCCTAGAGGGCCGAAAGATGAGAATCAACGCATAACAGCGGTTTTATTTATGCAGATTTTACAACTTTATCGATTTTTAAGAATTCATTCTTGAAAATTTTAACAAGATAGGGTACAATATAGACAAGACATAAGAAAACAGGAGGACTTGCGATGGCTGTTGCATTGGATCTTAGACACATTAAAAATTTTGTTGCGGAACAGGAACTTACCGGGATTCTTCCGCAGCTGGAGGCAGCACACAACACATTACATAACAAAAGCGGCCTGGGTAACGATTTTTTGGGCTGGCTCACCCTTCCCACCGACTATGATAAAGAAGAATTTGCCCGTATTAAGGCGGCGGCAAAAAAAATCCAGTCGGATTCCCAGGTGCTGGTGGTCATCGGCATCGGCGGCTCCTATCTGGGGGCCAGGGCGGCGATCGAGTTTTTGCGCTCCCCCTTTTACAACAACCTGAAAAAAGAAACGCCGGAGATCTATTTTGCAGGAAACAACTTAAATCCCACTTATTTAAACGAGATTCTCTCCCTCTGCGAGGGAAAAGAGGTATCGGTCAATGTGATCTCCAAATCCGGCACCACCACCGAACCGGCTTTGGCCTTCCGAGTGTTCCGGGAGTATTTGGAAAGCCGGTATGGAAAAGAAGGGGCCAAGGGCCGGATCTACTGCACCACCGCCAAGGCAAAAGGCACCCTTAAACAGCTGGCGGACAGCGAAGGGTACGAGTGCTTTGTGATCCCTGACGACGTAGGCGGCCGTTATTCCGTCCTTACGGCGGTAGGGCTTTTGCCCATCGCGGCGGCAGGATGCGACATCGACCAGCTGATGGAGGGCGCAAAAGCCGCTCAGCAGGCCTATGCCGTATGCGATCTCGATAAAAACGACTGTTACCGGTATGCAGCGGTGCGCAATATCCTTTACCGCAAGGGCAAGGCGATTGAGCTTTTGGTGAGCTACGAACCCGCCTTTGCCATGATGGCGGAGTGGTTTAAGCAGCTGTTCGGCGAGAGCGAGGGAAAAGACAACAAGGGCCTGTTCCCGGCGTCGGTGACCTTCTCCACCGATCTGCACTCCATGGGACAGTTTATCCAAAGCGGCTCCCGCACCATGTTTGAAACGGTGGTTTTGTTTGATAAACCTAAACAGGACTTCTTTATTAAAGATGATCCCAACAATTTTGACGGGCTCAACTTTCTGTCCAATCAGGAGATGTCGGTGGTTAACCGCAAGGCCTTTGAAGGGACGGTTTTGGCTCACACCGAGGGCGGTGTTCCCAACCTGGTGGTCAAAGTGCCGGAGTGCAATGAGTACGAGTTGGGATATCTCATTTACTTCTTTGAAAAAGCCTGTGGAATCTCGGGCTATCTGCTGGGGGTTAATCCCTTTGACCAGCCGGGTGTGGAAAGCTATAAAAAGAACATGTTTGCCCTGCTGGGAAAACCGGGATATGAGTCTCAGAAGCAGGAGCTGGAAGAAAAACTCCGATAAGGAACAGGAAAAAGGGAAGAATAAAAAAGGATTATGTTGCGCCGGTTCCGGCGTGAAATAGACATAATAAACAGGAGGAATAAACATGATAAAATTAATCATCGGGAACAAAGGCAGCGGAAAAACCAAAATTTTAATCGACCTGATTAATCATGCTCTTCAGACCACCGACGGCAATGTGGTTTGCATCGAGCGGGGCATGAAACTCACCTATGAGATCAACCACAACGTCCGCCTGATCGACGCGGAGGAATACGGCGTGGAAGGCTTTGACATGTTCTTCGGCTTCCTGTCGGGGCTGTTGGCAGGCAACTACGACATCAAGGATGTGTTTGTAGACGGTATTTTAAAGATCGGCGGCCGGGATTACGACAAATTGGGCGAGCTGTTTGACAAGGTGGACGCTCTTGCCAATAAAGCCGGCGTCAGCGTGGTGTTTACCGTTTCGGCGGACGCCAGCGAACTCCCCGAAAGCGTCAAGAAATTTGCTTAATTTTATCTGGTTTTCTCTATAGGTATAAAGGGAGTGCCGCGGTTTCACGGCGCTCCTCACAAAAGCACTTGCAGCCCATGCAATATGGGCTGCATTTTGTGCGTATAAAGCACAAGATTATGTTTTTTACTTCTGTTTATATGTTACAGCGTCGTTTCATGTGTGAAGGGGAAGAGACAAGGGATGAATAAGATAAAACAGCTCAGCATTGTTTTAGCGGTTTTGCTTGTGGCGATGTTGATAGGGCTTTCCGGCTGCACCGGCGGAAAGGACGGAAACGGACAAGCCAGTAGCGCGGCGCTGACAGCGGTGCCGGAATATGTCTCCCAGTGGCCGGAAAACGACATGACAGCCCTTATCCCGCAGCCTTCCAATGGAACGATCGACTATGTATGCGATGATTCCCATCAGGGGCGGTATCAAATCGTGATGAAAGATATAAGCCGGGAGGAATCGGCCGCTTATATCACAGAGCTTGAAGACCAAGGCTACACCAAGGTGGCCTCCGACCAAAATGATGCTTCAGGCGGGGCGCTGCTGCAAAAAGAGAATATGACGGTAAGCGTGGCCTACTCGGGAAACATCTTAAACATCCTGCTTACCCAAAGCGGGGAAAAATAGCCTTTTGGCAATTAGGGGATCTGGGAGAAGACAAAACGTCCTTTATGTAGTGTTTGAAAAAATTGCAGGTGAGTATTGACTAACTTGCAAAAATCGAGTATAGTATAAAAGTTGTACTTTCATTGTAACAGAAAGGAAGGATTTTGATGATAAAAGCGGCAGTTGTCGGTTACGGCAACATCGGAAAAAGTGTTTTGCAGGCTCTGGCGGCAGCGCCGGATTTTGAACTGGTTGGCGTTGTCCGCCGCAGCGGCAATGCTGACGGCGCGCCGGAGCTTTCCGGCGTACAGGTGGTGGATGACATCCAAAAGCTGTCCGTAAAGCCCGACGTGGCGATTTTGTGCACTCCTACCCGCAAGGTGCCTGAGTATGCCGAACAGTATCTGGCTATGGGCATTCACACGGTGGACAGCTATGATATCCACACCGGCATCTGGGATTTAAAGCAGAAATTAGATCCGATCGCCAAGCAAAACGGCACGGTATCGATCATTTCCGCCGGCTGGGATCCTGGTTCGGACTCCATGGTGCGCGCCTTGATGGAGGCCTGCGCTCCCAAGGGAATTACCTATACAGACTTCGGCCCCGGCATGAGCATGGGTCACACGGTGGCGGTCAAGGCCATTGAGGGCGTGAAAAAAGCTTTGTCTATGACCATTCCTCTGGGCACCGGCATCCATCGCCGGATGGTTTACATCGAGCTGGAAAACGGCTATGCCTATGAGGACGTTGCCGCCCGCATCAAAGCGGACGACTACTTTGCCCATGACGAGACCCATGTGATCGCGGTGGACGATGTAGACGCGTTGTTGGACATGGGCCACGGCGTTCATATGGAGCGCAAGGGCGTTTCGGGCACCACCCAGAACCAGCGGCTGGAATTTAACATGTCCATCAACAACCCGGCGCTGACCGCGCAGATTTTGGTGGGGGTCGCCCGGGCGTCCATGAAACAGCAGCCCGGCTGCTACACCATGGTGGAGATCGCTCCCATCGACCTTTTGTACGGAGATAAAGAGGCTTTGATCCGGAAATTGGTCTAAAAACCGGGGCTTTCCACAACCGGTTGTGGGAAAAGATAAAACTTTTTCCAAACTTTGTGTTGACAAGCGGCCTTTTTACCGGTATAATAATATCCGTGACGTTATGGGGTGTCGATATGGTGCTTGCGTTAAAACAGATTTTTGATGTGGTGGGCGAAAGCCAGTCCATCGATTATCCGCTGGTGATTTCCGACTGTGAAATCGGCGGGCTTCCTGTTTTTGAAAAGCCCATTCCTGTCAAAGGACGGGTTTATAACCGCGCGGGCATCGTGATGCTGGAGGTCTCCTGTGAGGTGACCATGCATCTTTGCTGTGACCGCTGTCTGACGGTGTTTGACCGCAGTCAGACTCTTCCGGTTTCCCACATCCTGGTGACGGAGCTTCATTCCGATGCCGACACCGACGACGAATACGTCGTGGTGGAGGAAGATATGACCCTCGATCTGGACGAGCTTTTGCGGGCGGACATTTTGCTCAGCCTGCCTTCCAAGATCCTCTGCAAGGAGGACTGCAAGGGCTTGTGCAGCGTGTGCGGCGGCAACCGCAACGAAAAAGAGTGTCACTGCGAAGAGAAATCCATTGATCCCAGGCTTCAAATCCTGGGGGATTTACTAAAATAAGATTACCGTTAAGGCGGTTGGGCTTTCCAATCGCTCTGCCATACAAAGGAGGTGCTGAGATGGCGGTACCAAAGAGAAAAGTTTCGAAAGCGAGACGTGACAAAAGACGTTCCAATGTTTGGAAACTGGAAACCCCTGCATTCTCCAGATGCACACAGTGCGGAGAACTGAAATTGCCTCATCGCGTATGCGGTAATTGCGGGTTCTACAAAGGCGTAGAGGTTATTAAAAAAGAAGCGTAAGCGCGGCTTCTTAAAAAAGGTAGGGAGGGCGAAACCTTCTCTACCTTTTATTCTTGTCTGTCGTTTTTTAACGGAAAGGGGGAGGCAACATGGCGGTTGTAATTGCAGCGGTGGAAAAGGGCTCCTATGCCAAAAAGGCAGGGATCAAACCGGGGGAGACCCTTGTTTCCATCAACGGGAACGAGATTTTAGACGTGCTGGACTACCGGTTTTACATGACCGAGGAAAAGCTCCGGCTGCAACTGGAGGATCAGGACGGGAAAACCCGGGAAGTCGTCATCAAAAAGCAGGAGTATGACGACATCGGCCTTGATTTTGACACCTATCTGATGGACAAGCAGCAGACCTGCCGCAACAAGTGCATCTTCTGCTTTATCGACCAGATGCCCAAGGGGATGCGGGAAAGCCTGTATTTTAAAGACGACGACGCCCGTATGAGCTTTTTGTTCGGCAACTATGTCACCCTGACGAACCTTTCCGACCACGACATCGACCGGATTATTAAGATGCACATCAGCCCCATCAATATCTCGGTGCACACCACGAATCCCGAGCTCCGGTGCAGGATGATGAACAACCGCTTTGCCGGGGACAGTTTGCGGTATATGTACCGGCTGGCCCAGGCGGGGATCGCTATCAACTGCCAGCTTGTTCTCTGCCCCGGCATCAATGACGGGGAGGAGCTTAAAAGAAGCCTTGACGATCTGGGAAAGCTCTATCCCAGCGTGCAGAGCATCGCCTGCGTCCCGGTGGGGCTGACCGATCACCGGGAGGGACTGTATCCTCTGGAGCCCTATACCCCCGCCTCAGCGGCGGATGTCATCCGCATCATCGACGAGTTTTCTGACCGGACGAAACGGGAGTACGGCGCCCGGCTGTGCTACCCGGCGGATGAGTTTTTCCTGACCGCGGGAATCCCCATCCCCGAAGGGGCGTACTACGGGGATTTTAACCAGCTGGAAAATGGCGTGGGGATGCTGGCTTCCATGCGGGACGAGTTTTCCGAGGCCCTCCGCCTGGCGGGGGACGAGCCCTGCAAAAGCAGGAAGCTCACCATCGCCACGGGGGTTGCCGCCGCCGGTTTTATTGACGGCCTGGTTGACGAGGCGAAGAAAAAATGGCATAATTTAGATTGTACGGTATATGCTGTAAAAAATGATTTCTTCGGGCATAAAATCACGGTGACAGGGCTTTTAACAGCCCGGGATTTAATCGCCCAGCTTTCGGAAAAGCCTTTGGGGGACACGCTGCTTTTGTCCTCCTCCATGCTCCGGCGGGATACCGACCTGTTTTTGGACGACTTAACGGTATCCGATGTGGAAAAGGCGCTGGGGGTAACTGTGCGGGTCACCGATAACGACGGCTTTGATTTTCTGGACGCCCTGCTGGGCGTGGAGCAATAGGATCCTCTGTTCACAGAGGGAAAAAACAGAGAAAGGATTTTAACATGGGAAAACCGATTGTTGCTGTGGTGGGCCGCCCCAATGTGGGGAAATCCACCCTGTTTAATAAGCTGATCGGCCAGCGGCTGTCCATTGTGGAGGACACGCCGGGGGTGACCAGGGACCGGATCTACTCCGAAAGTGAATGGCGGGGCCGCACCTTTATGCTGGTGGACACCGGCGGCATCGAGCCTTCCAGCGACGATGTGATCTTGTCCCAGATGCGCCGCCAGGCGGAGCTTGCCATCCAAAGCGCCCAGGTGATTGTTTTGGTGGTGGATATGCAGTCAGGGGTGACTGCCACCGACGCGGATGTGGCCGCCATGCTGCAAAAAAGCGGCAAGCCGGTGGTTCTGTGCGTCAATAAATGCGACCGGATCGGCGCCCCGGAGCCGGAGTTTTATGAGTTTTATAATTTAGGCCTGGGGGATCCCGTGGCGGTATCCGCTGTCCACGGCCATGGCACCGGCGATTTGTTGGACGAGGTGTTCCGCTATTTCCCCGAGGAGGATGAGGAGGAGGAAGACGGCGACGCCATCAAGGTGGCGGTCATCGGCAAGCCTAACGCGGGCAAATCCTCCCTCATCAATAAAATCGCCGGGGAAGAACGGCTGATCGTCTCGGACGTGGCGGGAACCACCCGGGACGCAGTGGACACGGTAATCGAAAACGACAAGGGGAAATTTATCTTTATTGACACAGCGGGCATTCGGCGCAAGTCCAAGGTACTGGAAAATATCGAGCGCTACAGCGTTTTGCGGGCGTATATGGCGGTTGACCGGGCGGATGTGTGCGTAGTGGTGATCGACGCCACCGTGGGCTTTACCGAGCAGGACAGCAAGGTGGCCGGTTACGCCCATGAGCAGGGGAAGGCCTGCGTGATCGCGGTGAACAAATGGGATGCGGTGGAAAAGGAAACGGGCACCATGAACCAGTACCGCAAAAAGCTGGAGCAGGATTTCAGCTTTATGTCCTATGCTCCCATCGTGTTTATTTCGGCCAAAACCGGCCAGCGCATTGACAAGCTGTTTGAGACAATCGCGCTGGTTAACCAGCAAAACGCCATGCGGATCTCCACCGGCATGCTCAACGACATGCTGGCGGACGCCACGGCCAGGGTGCAGCCTCCCTCTGACAAAGGGCGCAGGCTGAAGATCTATTATATGACCCAGCCCTCCACTCGTCCGCCCACGTTTGTGGTGTTTGTCAACCGGGCGGACCTGTTTCATTTTTCCTATCAGCGGTATTTGGAAAACCAGATCCGGGAGACCTTTTCTTTGACGGGGACGCCGGTGCGGTTTATCGTCCGGGAGCGGGAGAAAAAACAATAAGCCCGGCACTTTGAGGGAAATTACAGTTTATCTTGAAAGGAATTGACGGAATCTATGGAGCTTTTCCGGATCATCTGCGCCTGTGTGCTGTCCTCGGCAGTCGCCTACCTGCTGGGGAGCATCAACTTTGCCATCATCATTACCAAAGCGGTTCTTCATAAGGATATCCGGGATTTCGGAAGCGGCAACGCGGGGATGACCAACGTCCTGCGCACCGTGGGGAAGGGCCCGGCCGCTTTGACCCTGCTGGGGGACTTTTTAAAAGGCGCGGCGGCTGTTTTATTGGGGCATCTGATCTTTGCCTATATCGGGAATCAGCCGGACTGGCTGCTGGGCGGCTACCTTTCGGGATTTTTCGCCCTGCTGGGGCATCTGTTCCCTTTGTATTACGGTTTTAAAGGCGGAAAGGGGATCGCCACCTGCGCCGGCGTGCTGGCGGTGCTGGACTGGCGGGTGCTGCTGATTATTTTAGCGGTGTTTTTGATCGTCACGGCGATTTCCCGCTATGTGTCGCTGGGGTCGGTGTGCGCCGCAGTAGCGTATCCGATTTCCACCCTCTGCCTGCGGCTATGGGAAGAAAGCCCGGCGATCTGGAGCGATACGGCGATGGCGGTTTTAATCGCCGCCGTGGTGATTATCATGCACCGGCAGAACATCAAACGGCTGCTTTCCGGGACGGAAAACAAGATTGGGCAGAAAAAGAAACAGCCGGACACAGAGAAATAGAAAGGGATGGATCGCTATGGCGAAAATTGCAGTGCTGGGCTCCGGAGGATTTGGAACCTCTCTGGCGGTGATGGCACACCGGTATGGCCATCAGGTGCTTTTGTGGTCGAAATTCCCGGAGGAAATCGCGCAGATCCGGAAGGATGGGGAAAACCGGAAGCTTTTGCCGGGCATCCCGGTGGATTCCGCTATCTGCCTTACCTCTGATCTTAACGATATTGATGGGGCGCAGATCGTTCTGTTTGCCGTTCCTTCCCGGTTTGTGCGGGAGACGGCAAGGGCAGCTGCTTCCTTTATCCCCGCTAAAGCCACGGTGGTCAATGTGGCCAAGGGCCTGGAAGAGGGCAGCTTAAAGCGGCTGTCCCAGGTGCTGGAGGAAGAGCTTGCCGGCCATTCGGTAGTGGTATTGTCCGGCCCCTCCCACGCGGAGGAGGTCGCCCGGGGCGTTCCCACCACCATCGTGTCGGCCTCCAAGGATCTGGCGGCAGCGGAGCTTGTCCAGGATGAGCTGATGAACAAAACCCTGCGTATTTATGTGAGCGAAGACGTCACCGGTGTGGAGCTTGGCGGCGCGTTAAAAAATATTATCGCCCTGTGCGCCGGTATCTGCGACGGCATGGGGTTGGGCGACAACACCAAAGCGGCTTTGATGACCAGGGGAATCGCCGAGATGTCCCGCTTAGGGCGGGCACTGGGCGGAAAGGACGCCACTTTTGCGGGCTTAACCGGTATGGGCGACTTGATCGTCACCTGCACCAGTATGCACAGCCGCAACCGCCGGGCCGGTATTTTGATCGGCCAGGGGGTTTCCAGCAAGGAAGCTGTGGAGCGCGTGGGCACGGTAGAAGGCTATTTTGCGGCCAAAACCGGCTGGGAGCTGGCGCAGAAATACGGGGTGTCCATGCCCATCACCGAGCAGCTGTACAAGGTGCTGTATGAGGGCGCAAATTTATATCAAAGTCTGGAGGCGCTGATGGACCGGCCCAAACGCCATGAAAGCGAACCCGCCTGGGAGCCTGCGCCGCGCATGGAATAGCGGCTGCCCGTCTTTAGGGGGAAATGGCTTCTAAATATCAATGGGAATGCTGGCGCTCCGCCTTTGCGGAGCGCCATTTTGTATAGGCGCATGCCTTTGACGGTACACGGCGAAGCGGCGCCGCCGGGAATAATATTTTCGTTTAATTTTGTTATGTTTTCCTTGACAAGAACAAACGTTCTATGCTATACTCCAATTAGAACGAATGTTCTTTTAGGAGAAGGCGATCAAATGGATATAATGGAAAAGCTTACGATCCTCACAAATTCTGCAAAATACGATGTAGCCTGTACCTCCAGCGGGGTGGACCGGGGCGGCGCTCCCGGCTCGATGGGGTCCACGGTAGGATGTGGCATCTGCCACAGCTTTGCGTCGGACGGGCGGTGCATCTCGCTGTTAAAGGTGCTGATGACCAACTACTGCATCTACGACTGCCAGTACTGTGTCAACCGGTGTTCCAACGATACGAAGCGGGTTGCCTTTACGCCGGAGGAACTGGCGGAACTGACCATGGCGTTTTACCGCCGCAATTATATCGAAGGGCTGTTTTTAAGCTCAGGGATTTTAAAAAGCCCGGATTACACCAGCGAAAGGCTGTTAAAAACCCTGCTGCTTATACGGAACAAATACCATTTCCGCGGGTATATCCACGTGAAAGCGATACCGGGAACCGATCCGGCGCTGTTAACAAAGCTGGGGATGCTGGCCGACAGGATGAGCGTGAACATCGAGCTCCCCTCCCAAAAAAGCCTCAGGCAATTAGCGCCCAATAAATCCAAAAACGACATCTTTGCCCCCATGAAACTGCTGACCAGCTCCATCCGGCAAAACAGCTATGATCTGGCCCATTATAAAAGCGCTCCCGCCTTTGCTCCCAGCGGCCAGAGCACCCAGATGATCGTGGGCGCCAGCCCGGAATCCGATTTTCAGATTTTGTCTCTGGCCCAGGGGCTGTATCAAAAGTACCGCCTAAAGCGGGTGTTTTATTCCGCCTATATGCCGGTTTCAGACAATCCGCTGCTGCCGGCCAGAGGAACCAAGCCGCCCCTTTTGCGGGAACACCGTTTGTATCAGGCGGACTGGCTGCTGCGGTTTTACGGGTTTAAAGCCGAGGAGCTTTTGGACGAAGAGCATCCCAACATGAATCCATTGATGGATCCCAAATGCAACTGGGCCCTTAATCATCTGGAGCTGTTTCCTCAGGAGGTAAACACGGCGCCCTATGAAATGCTGCTGCGGATTCCCGGCGTAGGGGTCAAAAGCGCCAAGCGGATCATGACCGCCCGGCGAAACGGCAGCCTGTCCTTTGAGGACTTAAAAAAGATCGGTGTGGTGTTAAAGCGCGCCCAGTATTTTATCACCTGCTCGGGAAAATTGGCGTGCGGGCTTAAAATCACCCAGGACGGGGTAATGAGGGCGCTGATCGGAGATAAACTCCCGGCAGAGAACAAACCGGAACAGTTATCCCTGTTTGCCCCTTCGGCTATGCTTTTGAAAGGAGAGATACGGCAATGCCTTGGCGTACGGACGTAGTATATCTTTATGACGGCACTCTTCAGGGCCTTTTAACCTGTGTATTTGAAAGCTTTTCCTGCAAGGAGCTTCCCATGCACATCTACACTCAGGAGGAATGCGAGCTTTCCCTGTTTACCGCCAAATGGGTGGACACCGATGAGGAAAAGGCCCGGCGGGTATGGGAATCCATCCCGAAAAAAATTTCCACCCGGGCAAGACAGCTTGTGCTGCAGAGCTTTTATACCTGCCTGCCGGACAAGGAACGGCATATTTTGGACTTTCTGCGGCTGGGATACGCCGCAGGGCCGTCGGTGACCGAGCGGATCACCGACGAGCGGGTTTTTGTGCTGCAAAAGGCGGTGAAGCATCTGCTAAACGAGGCCCATCTGCTCAAAGGTTTTTTGCGCTTTTCCATCCACGGCAACGTGATGGTCGGGGTGATCGAGCCAAAAAATTACGCCCTCTCCCTGATCGCGGAGCATTTTTGCAACCGGTATCCCGAGGAATCCTTTCTGATCTATGACAAGACCCACAAACAGGCGCTGGTGTACCAGTCCTACCAGGCGGTCATCCTCCAGCTGGACAGCTTTGAAATCCCCAAGGAAGGGGAGGAAGAGCTCCGCTACCAGCGTCTGTGGCAGCGGTTTTACGACACGGTGGGCGTGGAAGGCCGGTATAATCCCAAATGCCGCATGACCCATATGCCCAAGCGCTATTGGGGGAACATGGTGGAGATGGCGCCCCGGGAAAACCACAGCGATGCTTATGCGGATAAACCCGCTTTCACCAGCCTTACAGCCTAAACATCTGCCTATAGACAAAAACGTCCCCGGCTGCATGCAGCCGGGGACGTTTTGCTATTCTTTTTTGTCATCAGGGAGCGTTTTGATCCGGAAGAAAAAGTAGTAATACTGAATCAGGACAACCCCCACAAGGATCACCCGGACGGCTAAAATATCCACCAAAAGAAAGGAGATGAAAATCGCCAGGGTGGAAACAGCCAGGATGCGAAGCTTCACCCTCATGGTCATGCCTCGGGTTTCCATAAAGGACTTTAAGTTTTTCTCATACAGCTTGGTGCTACAAAACCAACGGTGAAACCGCTGGGAGCTTTTGGCAAAACAGGCGGAGGACAACAGCAAAAAGGGAGCTGTCGGCAGCACCGGCACAAACGCGCCCACTGCGCCTAAGCCTAAAAAGACAAATGCCAAAATCCACAGCAGCAGTTTCATTACTCATCCTCTTTCAGTATCAAATAAGGTTCCCTAAAGCATCCGGATTAATAGACGCTGCGTTTGACATATTTGGTGTGCAAAATCTCATGAGCCTTGTGGCTGCCGGGCTTCTCCAAAAACTCGCTGTACAGCGTTTTGATAACCGGGCTTTCATGGGATTTGCGCAGAGGCATGTTGCGGTCTTCTTCATACAGCGCCGCTGCCCGTTTGGCCTTTAAGTCCACAAAGTTGCGGACCGAAGCGGGCTGGGTAGGCTGGCCGCCGCCGTTGACACAGCCGCCCGGGCAGGCCATCACTTCGATAAAGTGATAGTTTTTCTTGCCCGCTTTTACGTCGTCAAGAAGCTTGCGGGCGTTGGCCAGGCCGGAAACGACCGCCACATTGACGTCCATGCCCGCCACCTGATAGGTGGCCTCCTTGATGTCCTTGGTGCCGCGGACTTCCTCGAAATCGAGCTTTTTCAGTTCCTCGCCGGTGAGGGTCTCCACAGCGGTGCGCAGGGCGGCTTCCATGACGCCGCCAGTGGCGCCGAAGATTGCGCCTGCACCGGTAGAGTCTCCTAAAGGAGAATCAAAGTCCTCATCGGGCAGCTCGTTAAACAGAAGGCCCGCCCGGTTAATCATCCGGGCCAGTTCCCGGGTGGTCAGGGAGATGTCTACATCCGGCACGCCCGCCGCGCTTTGGAAGTCTCGTTTAACCTCGAATTTCTTGGCGGTGCAGGGCATGATGCTGACGCATACGATGTCTTTGGGATCAATGCCCATCTTCTGGGCGTAATAGGTTTTAATGATCGCGCCGGACATCTGCTGGGGAGATTTGCAGGAGGACAGATTATCCAGCATATCGGGATAATAATGCTCGCAGAATTTGACCCATCCGGGAGAGCAGGATGTAATCATCGGCAGCTTGCCGCCGTTTTTCACCCGCTCGATAAACTCGTTAGCCTCTTCCATAATGGTCAGATCCGCGCCAAAGTCGGTGTCAAACACCTTATCAAAGCCCAGACGGCGCAGAGCATCCACCATCTTGCCCTTGACGTTGGTGCCGATGGGAAGCCCGAAAGCCTCGCCTAAAGTTGCGCGGATGGAGGGAGCGGTGTGGACCACCACATGCTTATTGGGATCGTGCAACGCATCCCATACAGCCTGGGTGTCGTCCTTTTCGCTGAGAGCGCCGGTGGGGCAGGCAACGATACACTGGCCGCAGGATACACAGCTGGTCTCTGCAAGATCCTTTTCAAAGGCGCAGCCGATGTGGGTACTGAATCCTCTTTCATTGGCGTCGATAACGCCGATGCCCTGCATTTTGGAGCAGGCGGCCACACACCGGCGGCAGAGAATACATTTGTTGTTGTCCCGGTACATATGCGCGGCGGAATCATCAATGTCGTAGTGGATTTTTTCGCCTTCAAAATAGGTTTCATCATCCACCTTGTAATCATAGCAAAGCTTTTGCAGTTCGCAGCTGCCGCTGCGAACGCAGGACAGACATTTGCGCTCATGGGTGGAGAGGATCAGTTCCAGCGTCAGCTTGCGGGCGTTGAGCACCTTGGGGGAGTTGGTGATGACCTCCATTCCCTCGTTAACAGGATATACGCAGGCGGTGACAAGGCTTTTAGCGCCCTTTACCTCCACCATGCAGATACGGCAGGCGCCGATCTCGTTGATCTCTTTGAGATAGCAAAGAGTGGGGATATCGATGCCGGCTGAACGTGCCGCTTCCAAAATCGTGCTGTTTTTGGGCACGGTCAGAGGCATACCATTAATTTTAATATTTACAGTTTCCATTCGGTACACTCCTCTTCCTTACTTCTTCTCGATAGCGCCGAAGCGGCATTTTTCCATACAGGCGCCGCACTTGATACACTTATTTTTATCAATGTGGTGCGGGTTCTTCACGTCTCCCGTGATGGCGCCGGCAGGGCAGACACGGGCGCAAAGAGTACAGCCTTTACATTTGTTTTCGTCGATTTCGTAGCTGAGGAGCGCTTTACATACCCCGGCAGGACATTTTTTGTCTACCACATGGGCGATGTATTCATCCCGGAAATACCGAAGGGTGGACAAAACAGGGTTGGGAGCCGTCTGCCCCAGGCCGCACAGGGAGTTTGCCTTTACATGATAGCAAAGCTCTTCCAGACGGTCCAAGTCCTCCATGGTAGCGGTGCCATGGGTGATCTTGGTGAGCAGCTCCAGCATCCGCTTGGTACCGACCCGGCAGGGAGTACATTTGCCGCAGCTTTCGTCCACGGTGAATTCCAGGAAGAATTTAGCGATATCCACCATACAGGTGTCCTCGTCCATGACAATCAGGCCGCCGGAGCCCATCATGGAGCCGATGGCGATCAGGTTGTCATAGTCGATGGGAATGTCGATATGCTCTGCGGGGATGCAGCCGCCGGAAGGACCGCCGGTCTGGGCCGCTTTAAACTTCTTGCCGTCGGGGATGCCGCCGCCGATCTCTTCGATGATCTCCCGCAGGGTGGTGCCCATGGGAACCTCCACCAGACCGGTGTTGTGGATCTTACCGCCCAGGGCGAACACCTTGGTGCCTTTGGATTTTTCGGTTCCCATCGAGGAGAACCAATCCGCGCCCTTGAGGATGATCTGGGGGATGTTGGCGTAGGTTTCCACGTTGTTTAAGATGGTGGGCTTTTGGAACAATCCCTTGACCGCCGGGTAGGGAGGGCGGGGATGGGGTTCGCCCCGGTGGCCTTCGATGGAGGTCATCAGCGCGGTTTCCTCGCCGCAGACAAACGCGCCCGCGCCCAAACGCAGGTCAATATCAAAATCAAAGCCGGAATCAAAGATATTTTTGCCTAACAGGCCGTATTCCCGGGCCTGTTTGATAGCGATTTCCAAACGCTTAACAGCGATAGGATACTCCGCCCGGACATATATGTAACCTTGGGTCGCGCCGATGGCGTAACCGGCGATGGCCATCGCCTCCAACACGGCATGGGGATCGCCCTCCAGAATAGAGCGGTCCATAAACGCGCCCGGGTCGCCCTCGTCGGCGTTGCAGCAGACGTATTTTTGGTCGGCGTCGTTCATCCGGGCAAGGCCCCATTTTACGCCGGTGGGGAAGCCGCCGCCGCCCCGGCCACGCAGGCCGCTGTCCTTGATCACCTGGATAACCTGCTCGGGGGTGTACTCGGTGAGCACCTTGCCCAGAGCCTCATAGCCGTCCATGGCGATGTATTCGTCGATGTTTTCCGGGTTAATCACGCCGCAGTTGCGCAGAGCCACCCGGTGCTGTTTTTTATAAAACGTCGTGTCGTTTAAGGACTTCACGCCGTCGTCCGCCACCGTCTCCTGATACAGAAGGCGCTGGACAATACGGCCTTTTAACAGATGCTCCGACACGATCTCCGGGATGTCGTCCGGCTTGACCCGGGAATAAAAGCTCCCCTCCGGATAGACGATCATGATGGGGCCTAAGGCGCACAGGCCGAAGCATCCGGTTTTAATCACTTTAATTTCTTTATCAAGGCCCTGTTTTTTGATCTCCTCTTCCAGGACGTTGATGATCTGCTGACTGCCCGAGGAAGTACATCCGGTACCACCGCAGACCAGTACGTGAGAACGATACATGGGTAAATCCTCCTTACTTTGCGTTTGCACCGATGGTGTACTCGCTGACCACGTTGCCGTTGACCAGATGGTCGGCTACGACCCGGGCAGCTTTTTCGGGGGTCATTTTTACATAGGTTGTCTTTTGTCCGTCGGGGGTAAAGATCTCCACCACGGGTTCATACTGGCAGATGCCGATGCAGCCGGTCTGGGTGACCGCCACATTGTTTAAATTGCGCTTAGCCACTTCTTCGGTAAACGCGTTGAGCACCGGGCGGGCGCCGGCGGCGATCCCGCAGGTAGCCATACCCACAACCACGCGGATGCAGTCGTTTCCTTCCTGCCGCACATGGACGCTGTTTTTGGCTTTATCCCGAATGGCCTTTAATTCTTCCAGACTTTTCATAAGTTAAGCACCACCTTATTCTTCGTTAAGTTCTAGTTGAGCCTCATGTTCATTGATATAATCCCGGATAAACAACAGCACATCCGGGGAATTGATGGGGACGCCTTCTAAAATCTCTTTGATCTGGCGGGTGTCCATCACAAATTCCCGGCCGTCCAGCCGGCTTTGATACACAAAGTCGATGGAGGGGTTAACCGAGATTAAAGAGGTCATCGTCGCCGTCATATCCCCCACCGGCAGCATGTCGATGTGGTCGGTGTGGTAAAAGGCGGATACCACCGTCCCTTTTCCGGGCTGGGAGGTAATAGAAAAGCTTCCTCCCGTCATTTCAGCGGTCATTTTAAACAGGGGGACGCCGAGCCCCACCTTCCGGGTCGTCCGGGTGGTAAAAAAAGGATCGGTTACCCGGGCAATCTGCTGTTCATCCATTCCGCAGCCGTCGTCGCTGATGACGATGGAAAGGGTATTGTCCGCTGTGGAACGCTCCATCGTGATTCCGATGAGCGACGCGCCGGCCTTAATAGAATTCTGCGCAATGTCCAGAACGTTCAGTGAAAGCTCCTGCATGGCTATTCAGCGTATTTCGCCAAAATGTCGTCGATGTCGTCCACTTCCAGACGGCCGTATACATCGTCGTTGACGGTGATAACGGGCGCGAGGCCGCAGGCGCCGATGCAGCGGCAGGCCTCTAACGAGAACTTGCCGTCAGGGGTGCATTCGCCTCCCTGAATCCCCAGCTTTTGCTGAAGCCGGTTGTAGACAGCACCCGAGCCTTTGACGTAGCAGGCGGTGCCAAGACATACAGAAATTTTGTATTTTCCTTTGGGGTTTAAAGCGAATTGGGAATAAAAAGTCACCACCCCGTAGATTTCCGCCATGGGAACGCCGGTTTCGGTGGCGATTTTCTCCAGCACCTCCTCCGGGAGGTAACCGTAAATTTCCTGGGCCTTTTGAAGAATGGGCATTAAAAATCCTTTTTCTTCTTTATGCTCATGGATGACGCGCATTAACTCCTCTTCCTGTTCGGGGGTTCCTGTAAAAGGAATCGCGCATTTTTTGTTTGCCATACAAAGAGCCTCCTTAAACAATTAAAGTGCCGGACACTGCTGGACGCTGCAAAAGGACAGCCAAAGTCCGCACATTTACTAAAATTATAACATTTAGAAATGACAAAATCCATATAGGACAGTAGATAAATATCTGTTCTTTTTTTGTTTATTTATCACAAAAATAAAATGACTTTCTTGCCCTAAGTTGCTATTGACGTGTACAACATATATAATATTGATAAGACCATATGTCGAAAAATATATGGGGAAAACACCGGTTTGACCAACACAGGAGGCTTTGTATGAACATAAGGAACGCAAAAGAGATTTTGGACTGCCAGGTGGTCTGCGGGGAAGAGCTTTTGGATCAGGAAATCCACACGGCCTGCGGGTCGGATATGATGAGCGACGTGCTGGCTTTTGTGAAGGATCAGTCCATCCTGCTCACCGGCCTTGTCAACCCCCAGGTGATCCGCACGGCGGATATGATGGACATGCTGTGCATCGTGTTCGTCCGGGGGAAATGTCCCGATCAGGCGATGATCGACCTGGCCAACGAGCGGGGAATCGTTTTGATGACCACCGGTCACCGGATGTTTACCGCCTGCGGCCTTTTATGGGAAAACGGTCTGAGAGGAGGAAACTGACTCCTCATGGAAAATACGCTGACACTCCGCTACGAGGTGGACGGGGAGGATTTTACCCGGGCAGGGGAGGCCTCCGCCGCCGTCAAACGGGCGCTAAAAAAGATGGGAGTATCCCCCGAGGTTGTGCGCAAGGTGGCCATCGCCCTGTATGAGGGGGAGATCAACATGGTTATCCACGCCGATGGCGGCGTCATCACCGTGGAGGTGACCCCCAAAGAAGTGCGCATGGAGCTTGCCGATCACGGCAAGGGGATTGAAAACATCGAGCTCGCCATGCAGGAGGGGTATTCCACCGCTCCCGACGAGGTGCGGTCCCTGGGCTTCGGCGCGGGAATGGGGCTTCCCAACATGAAAAAATGCTCGGATGAAATGAAGATCGAGAGCACGGTGGGCGTGGGAACCACCGTGACCATGACGGTCTATATCCAGTAGGAATCAAAGGGCCGTGAAAGGCCCTTATCTCCCACAATGGTAGGAAGAAAGGAGGACGACAGATGGAAGAATTTTTTCATTCTGTGACGCTGGATACCGAAAAGTGCATGGGCTGCACCAACTGTATCAAGCGCTGTCCTACCGAAGCGATTCGGGTGCGGAATAAAAAAGCGTTTATTATTAAAGAGCGCTGTATCGACTGCGGGGAATGTATCCGCGTATGTCCCCACCACGCAAAAAAACCCATTTATGACCACCTGGACGAGGTGTTAAACCAGTACAAGTACCGGATCGCCCTGCCGGCGCCCGCGCTGTACGCGCAGTTTAACAATCTCGACGATGTGGATATTGTTTTAAACGCCCTGCTGATGCTGGGCTTTGACGATGTGTACGAAGTTGCCCGGGCGGCGGAGATCGTGTCGGACAGCACCCGGCGGCTGATGGCGGCGGGGACGCTTAAAAAGCCCATTATCAGTTCGGCCTGCCCGGCGGTCACCCGGCTTATCCGGGTGCGGTTCCCGGGGCTTGTGGACAATGTGTTGCCCCTTAATGCACCGGTGGAGGTGGCGGCAAGGCTCGCCAAAAAGGAGGCGGCCGAAAAAACAGGCCTTCCCCCCGAGCAGATCGGGGCGGTGTTTATCTCTCCCTGTGCGGCCAAGGTGACCGCCTCCAAGATGCCCTTGGGCACCGAAAGATCCCAGGTGTCCGCCGTGGTGGCCATCAGCGAGGTGTACCCAAAACTCCTGCCCTTGATGAAGCAGGTTAAAGAGCCCAAGGAGCTTTCCAAGGCCGGCAAGATCGGCGTCAACTGGGGGAGCAGCACGGGGGAGGCTTCGGCTCTTTTAAACGACAGCTACCTGGCAGCGGACGGAATCGAAAACGTCATCAAGGTGCTGGAGGATTTAGAGGACGAAAAGTTCGGAAATCTGGATTTTATCGAGCTTAATGCCTGTAATGCCGGCTGTGTGGGCGGGGTGCTGACGGTGGAAAATCCCTATATCGCCCGCACCAAGCTCAAGCGGCTGCGGAAATACCTGCCGGTGTCCTTAAACCATGTGGATAAAATCCCGGCGGAGGCCAAATGGGACGAGCCGCTGGAATATGCGCCGGTGCTAAAATTGGACCCGGATATGGGCAAGGCGCTGTCCAAGCTGGAGCAGATGGAGGAGATCGAACGCTCCCTGCCGGGGCTGGACTGCGGCTCCTGCGGGGCGCCTTCCTGCAAGGCGCTGGCGGAGGATGTGGTGCGGGGGATCGCCTCCACCGACGACTGCATCTTTAAATTTAAGGAGAACATGACCTCGCTGTTCAGCGAGCTTCACCGGCTGGAGGGGCTTATCCCGTCCTCTTACATACAGGAAAATCCGGACGGCGTAAAAAAGGAGGAACCCGATGACACCCATTGATCTGGCAAATGCTCTGGGGCTTCAGGTGGCAAACCAGGGAGGCGGCGATGTGCGGGAGGTTTCCGGCATCTACTGCGGCGACCTTTTGAGCATTGTGATGAGCCACGCCCAGGCGGATAACGTGTGGATCACCGTTATGGCCAACGTCAACACCCTGGCGGTGGCGGAGCTTACCGACGTGGCCTGCGTCATCCTGTCCGAGGGCATGAGCTTGGACGATTCCCTGATGGCCAAGGCCAAAGAGCAGGAGATCTGCATCCTGCAAACAGATGAACCCACCTTTGAGACGGCGCTGGCGGTGTGGAAGCTGTTGGAGCAGTCATGAAGCTGTTTTACGATCTGCATATCCACTCCTGCCTGTCCCCCTGCGGGGATATGGATATGACGCCTAACAACATCGTCAACATGGCAAAGCTGCTGGAGCTGGACGTCATTGCGGTCAGCGACCACAACTCTGCCAAAAACCTTCCGGCGGTGCGGGAGGCGGCGGAAAGGGAGGGGCTTTTGCTCATCCCCGCCATCGAGGCTTCCTCGGCGGAGGAGGTGCATCTCCTCTGCCTGTTTGACAGCTTTGAAGGGGCTTATGCCTGCTCGGATTTCTTTTATGAGCATCTTCCTCCTATCGTTAACGACCCGGAGGTGTTCGGCCGCCAGGTGGTGATGGACGGGGAGGACCGGGAGGTGGACGAGGTGGATAAGCTCCTTATCAACGCCATGGATCTGGGAATTGACGCACTTCTCCCCGCCGTCAAGGAATACGGCGGCTTGGTAATCCCCGCCCATGTGGATAAAAACGCCTATTCGATTATCTCCAACCTGGGCTATCTGCCGCCGGAGTACGGCTTTTCCTGTATCGAGGTGAAAAATCCTCCCTTTGACTGCGGCTTTCCAGGAAAGGTTATCACCGATTCCGACGCCCATTACCTGGAGCATATTTCCGAGCGGGAGCATTTTATAGAGGTGGAGGAAAAATCCATCGCCGGGGTGCTCCGCGCTTTGGGGAAAATATAGGCCTTGGGTTTTGGAAAAGACAGGAGGATTTTTTTGGAAAACGAATCCGTTATTATAACAAAGCGCCTTGTGCTGCGCCCCTTTGAGATGGGAGACGCACAGGCGCTGTTTTCTCTGCTGCGCGACCGGGAGGTTAACCGCTTTCTGCCCTGGTTTCCCTTAAACACGCTGGAGGAAGCAAAGCAGTATTTGTGTGATCGCCTTGTCGGCCGCGTTAGCCCCGCCAGCGGGTTTTCTTATGCGGTCTGCCTGAAACCGGAGGATGCCCCTATTGGCTATGTAAACGTCAGCGGGGAGGAAAGCCGCGACTTAGGGTATGCCTTAGTAAAAGAGCATTGGGGGCAGGGGATTGTCACCGAAGCCTGCCGTGCGGTAATCGAGAAGATGAAAGCGGAGGGGCTGCCTTTCCTGACGGCGACCCACGATGTCCAGAATCCCGCCAGCGGGCGGGTGATGCAAAAGCTGGGGATGACCTACCAGTATTCCTATGAGGAGCTGTGGCAGCCCAAAAACAAGCTGGTCACCTTCCGGATGTATCAGCTAAATCTGGATGGGCAAACCGGCCGGGTGTACCGGAAATACTGGGAGCAGTATCCCGTCCACTTTGTGGAGCCTGGGATCAACGAAGGCGGAAAGGAATAAAGCCGTTTATGACCAACCGGGACATTCTAAAAACAGCGATGGAGCAGTCGGCGCTGGATTCCCATTGCCGGGCAGAGGATTTTTTGAAGGATGAAAATGTGGTTGTAATCTCCCGCAAAAGGGATGGCGCCAGGAAATATCTTGCGCTCCCTTTTGACTGCGACCTGGTCTCCTATGGAAACAATATCGTCGCCTCGGTACGGGAGGATCTGGCCGGTTTTGTAAAGGAATACATCCAAAAGTATCCGGTGGAGCATTGTTTTGAAACACCATATCTGCATGTGCTAAACGACGAGCTTTATCGGCATCATCTGCGCGTCTGCTTTATGGCGGAGTATTTTCTGCCGGATGTTGACCTTTTACGGCCGCTGCCCTGCCGCTATGAGGTCAAGGCGTTTTCCGCCTCCCAGCTGGAGGGGCTTTATGGGCCGGAATGGGAAAACGCTCTTAACGGGGAAACGAAACAGCGCCATGTGCTCGCCCTGGGAGCCTATGACAAAGGCCGGCTGGTGGGGCTTGCCGGCGCTGAGGCGGACTGTGAAACCATGTGGCAGATTGGGATCGACGTTTTACCCGCTTACCGGAGGCAGGGTGTCGCTTGTGCTTTGACCAGCCGGATCGCTCTGGAAATTTTGGATAGGGGGAAAGTGCCGTTTTACTGTGCCGCATGGTCCAATATACGCTCTGTGCGAAACGCCATCAAAAGCGGATTTCGTCCGGCGTGGGTCCAGTTAACGGCAAAATCCGATGAATTTGTAGACCGCATCATTCTTTGACGGCGAAAACGAGCCATAAAAAACATCCGAAGTTTCTGTTTGGAAACTGCGGATGTTTTCCACTAAAAATATGAATTCATCGTTCAAACTTCATCGGTGTATATCTTATGCCATCAGTCAGTTGTTCACTGTCCATATCCATAAATCCCAAGCGATGATAAAAGGGTACGGCATATGGTGAAGAATTAACCGTAAATAATACGTTTGGGCTATTGTTTAAAATATACTGCCAAAGTTTTCTGCCGATACCTTGCCTATGATATTTTGCTTGAACAAAAAAACAGCAAATATGCTTTCTGTTTTCATTTGTGGCAATGACGCCTCTTAACTCATCGTTTTCGTATGCCCCAAAGAATTCTAAATGTTTAATTGTTTCTTCGTTTTCAATAAAATCTCTAAATGAATGTATCCCCTCATCCGTATAATCAGGAGCTTCAAATTGCAAAAATGTTGTCCAAATAAGGTCAATAGCACTCGCAATTTGAGCATTGTCTATTTTTTTAATTTCCATACAGCAACCCCTCCTCAAGGCTTATTTACTGAGGAAGGGCGTCCTTTTTAGGGTGTTTGAGCATCAGCTTGGCAGCCTTGTAAATATCCCCGCAGCCTAACGTGATGACGAGATCCCCCGGCTGGGCGTTTTCCATCACATAATCGCTGATCTCCTGGAAGGTGGGGAACCACACGCAGCCGTCGATCTTGCAGGCTAAGTCCTTGGAGTAGATGTTATAGGTATTCTTTTCCCGGGAGCCCATGATCTCGGACAAAACTACCCGGTCGGCGATGGAAAGAGCGGTGGCGAAATCGTCCAGCAGCATGGCGGTGCGGGAGTAGGTGAAAGGCTGGAACACCGCCCAAACCTTGTGAAAGCCCATTTTTTGCGCCGCGTTCAGCGTGGCGGTGAGCTCCGCGGGATGGTGGGCGTAATCGTCTGCAATGGTAACGCCGTTTACTTCGCCCAAAATTTCAAACCGGCGGCCGGCGCCGGTAAACTGCGGGACTGACGCCGCGATCTGCTCGATCGAAGCGCCCGCCTTTAAGGCGGCGGCGCAGGCGGCGACGGTATTTAAGATATTGTGGTCGCCGGGAATGTGGATGGTGATCTCCGAGAGCTTTTTGCCCCGGTACATCAGATCAAACGCCGTACAGGCGCCGCCCTGATGGCGGATGTTGGCGGGATAATAATCATTTTTCTCGGAGTAGCCGAAGGTGATAAGCTCCTTTTGCTGGCCTTCCACCGCTTTCATGGAGTTTTCGTCGTCCCCGTTGACAATGATGCACCGGGTGGTCAGATCGCAGAACTTGTGGAAGGATTTAATGATGTTGTCCACCGTTTTAAAATAGTCCAGATGGTCGGCGTCAATGTTTAAGATCACCGCGATATCCGGGGCGAGTTTTAAAAAGGTGTCCACAAATTCGCAGGCCTCGCAGACCATCAGCTCGGTTTTTCCCACCCGGCCGTTTCCGCCGATCTTTTTAAGCTTTCCGCCGATCACCGCCGTGGGGTCCAATCCCGCGTCCATGAGGATCTGGGTGAGCATGGCGCTGACAGTGGTTTTGCCGTGGGTTCCGCTGACACAGATGGTGTCGGAATATTCCCGGGTTAAAATCCCCAGCATCTCGCTGCGTTCCAGCACCGGCACACCGCTGGCCCGGGCGGCGATCAGCTCCGGGTTGTCATCCATAATGGCGGCGGTGTGAACGATTAAGTCAGCGCCTTTGATGTTTTCCGCCGCTTGTCCCAGGGTGACGGGAATCCCCAGTTTGCGCACCAAAGCCAGAGTGTCGGTTTCGTTGTTGTCGCTTCCGGTGAGGTAATAGCCTTCCTCATGTAAAATCTGGGCGATGGGGAACATCCCGGAACCCCCGATGCCGATAAAATGAATATGTTTCTTCCCTTTTAAGATTTCGTCGGATAACACAGCCGCCATACTCCCATGTCCTTTCCTGTTTATTATATCGTCAAGCATACAGCCGGATAAACCGGATAAAATCGATGAATAGTCTATACCTATTATATTGCATTTTGTCAAGAAAATAAACACCTTTTCAAGAGATAGGCTGTTTGAAGAAAACATTTTCAGAAAGTAGACAGCAAAATTATTGTAGAATTATTGTAGAATTGACAATTTTTAAAGGTGGTTTTACACATAATCGCCAAAATTTACAAGATTTTTTCAGATGTCTTTTTATAGGACGCATTACAGTCCGGAATACGGTACACTGGATTCGTCTTGAATGTAGACAGGAAGGAAGTGTAAACATGATGGACGTGCAAAACGCTGCTTTGACCGATCTGCCGGAAGAGGGCCCTATCAACATTGTGGGCGATACGATCCGCAGGCTGCGCAGGAAAAGAAACATGAGCCAGCAGGATCTTTCCATCAAGCTTGAGACCATGGCTGTTTATGTGTGCCGCGGATCTATTTCCCGGATCGAGGACAAAAGCAGAAAGGTTTCCGACAAGGAGCTCCGGGCATTTTCCAAAATATTCGGTGTCCCCATGGAGGAACTGATCGACGAGGGGTATTAAGATTGGCTTTTGCTTTCCCGCCTGTCCGGCGGTTGGGGGATAAAAAAAGGACCGGTGACTTCACCGGTCCTTTTTTTACCTTGCAGTAATTTTGAGGCTGCTATAACTGTCAGAATGGAATGGTCAAGATCCCTATAAGCGGTTTTTGCATAAAAACAGCGTTTGTGATATAATTAACTTAAAAATACGTTAAAACTCCGAAATCAGGAGGCGCCTATGACCGCTTATCAACAACTGCTCGCCCGTTGCCGCGGAAAAACGGTATATGTACAAACCCACAACTTTCCCGATCCGGATGCATTAGCCTCCGGCTTTGGTCTTTGCGCCTGGTTCGAGCAGCAGGGATTTTCTCCTGTTCTGTGCTATGACGGCCAGTTGGATAAGCGGGCCTGCAAAAAAATGGTGGAACAGTTTCATATTCAGGCGGCGCCGGTGTCCCAGCTTCCCGAACTTACGGAAAATGATTTTTTGATCTGTGTGGACACCCAGAAAAAGGCGGGCAATATCACCTTGCTGCCCCATGAGATCGACGCCTGCATTGACCATCATCCCACCTTTTCCCCGGCCTTTTATCAGTATGAGGATCTGCGGAAAACCGGTTCCTGCGCGTCGATTGTTGCGGATTATTTTGATAAGGCCGGGCTGACTCCCAGCGGCAATGTGGCCAGTGCCTTATTGTATGGAATTAAAATTGACACCCGCAATTTTACCAGGGGTGTGACCGAGCTGGATATTCAGATGTTCCAGTTTTTAAACCGGGTGTGCGATGGGGACTCCCTTCGCAGGGTAAGTTCCAACACTCTGTCGTTTACTGATTTAAAGGCGTATTCCAGCGCTATCGAATCCCTGCAGGTTTACGGTTTGGTGGGGTTTGCAGAGATTGATTTTCCCTGCTCCGACGACCTGATTGCCATGATTTCAGATTTTTTTCTCTCACTGGCGGAAATCGAGCTGTCGGTGGTGTTCAGCCGCCGGGAGGACGGCATCAAGATTTCTATCCGTTCTGAGAGCGAGGCGGTTCACGCAGGGAATTGGGCCAGCCGTGCTTTGGCAGGATATGGCACCGGAGGCGGACACCCCTATATGGCGGGAGGGGTAATTCCTCCGGAAAATATTAGCCTTTTGGGACAGTATCCAGATGAGACGATCCGCAACCTGTTTTTGCAGGCCCTGCCTGCAGTTGGAGGAGGCGCTTTTGCCCGGTAAAAGAAAAAACGGACAAGCGGCACGATCGCCAGCTTTGCGAAAATATCGATGTGAAGGGCCGGTGGGAATAAGTCTTTTTTGGAACCTCTTCCTGTTTTTGCATTTCTTTTGCAATTTTTTGATGACATGATGAAAAGGACGGCAGTAAGATAAAAAAGAACCAAAACTTGTGAAAAGGGGGGCTCTTTACCGTGGCCAGAGCAAAAAATCTTCCCTTGCCTGCCGTCAAGCGTTCATTGTTTATTGTATTGTGTTTGCTGTTGGGAGCTCTGTTGGGAGGCGGCTTTGTGTGGCGCTTTTTCAGTGGAGAGGAAGCAGCCGGTAACCGCGCCTTGGCAAGTACTGCCGGGAGCGGCATTTCAGTTCTGACTGAGATAGGGAGCCTGGAGAATTCAAAGAACCCATCGGTGCATCTGGATGTGCCGTATCTAAGCCAGATGCCGGAGTATCCTACCGGATGTGAGAGCATCAGCGCCATGATGCTGCTGGAATACTGGGGTGTTTCCCTTGATACCGACGATTTCATCGAACTTTATTTAGAGCGGGGAGAGCTGTATGAGCAGGATGGCGTCCTGTATGGGCCGAATCCCAACGATCTTTTTATCGGGGATCCCCGCAGTGTTAATGGCTATGGATGCTATGCGCCGGTGATCCAGCGTGCCCTTACCAGGTGCCTGCCCCAAGGGTATGAGGTGATAAACGAAACGGGGAAAGAACTGTCTAAGCTGGCGGAAACCTATCTGCCTGAGGGGATTCCTCTGATGATCTGGGTGACAATAGAGATGCAGGAACCGGCAGAGGGCACTCAATGGATCGATGAAAGCACGGGGGAGCTTTTTCAGTGGATTGCCAGAGAGCATTGTGTGGTGCTGGCCGGTTATGACAGCGAGAACTATTATGTAAACGATCCCCTCGATAGTGAAGGGGTGGTCTCCTATCCCCGAGAACTGGTGGAAAGCCGTTTTAAACAGCTTGGCTCCCAGGCGCTGGCGGTTGTTCCGTCCGCATGATCCTTCACCGGAGCTGGCTGGCTTCGGTGAGGCTGTTCTGTCCGGGGCGTGTAGGAATGATAATGAAAAAGTTTGTCCCCTTTTTCCCATGCTGGACAGAGAGGACAAGGATGTTTGCGGAATGGGAGGGGCCCTTTTGATCCGGATTTTAATTGTGGAGGACGACGCGCATATCGCGAAACTATTGCAGGCGACGCTGGCGATGGTTCAGTACGAAAGCGACTGGTGCCCGGATGGACAGGAAGCTCTGGCTAAAATCCAGGGGGAAAGCTATGATTTAATCCTCCTGGATGTGATGCTTCCGGGGATGGACGGCTTTTCTTTGATGGAGCAAATCGGTCAGGGAGGGACGCCGGTGATCTTCCTCACCGCCCGGCAGGATGTGACGGATAAAGTCCACGGCCTGCGGCTGGGGGCAGAGGACTATATCGTCAAGCCTTTTGAGACGGTGGAGTTGTTAGCCAGGATCGAGGTGGTGCTCCGCCGGGCGAACAAAAGCAAAAGTGTTTTGCGTTACCGGGATATCACAGTGGACCGGCAGGAGCACACCGTTAAGCGGGGCGGGGAGCCGGTCAGCCTGACCCCCAAGGAGTTTGAGGTGCTGGCCTTTTTTATCGAGCATCAGGACATGGCCCTGACAAGGGAGCGGCTTTTGTCCGCCATATGGGGCTATGAGTTTGAGGGGGAAAGCCGGACGGTGGATATTCATGTCCAGCAGGTGCGGAAAAAGATGGGATTAAAAGACTGCCTGGTGACCATTCCCAAACTGGGGTACCGGTTGGAAAGCGGGGACAAGTAACGCCATGAAGCTTTGGCAAAAGGTGTTTTTCAGCGCCATGGCGCTGCTGCTCATCGCCATCAACGTCACGGCTGGTGTGCTCATCGGCGGAAGCTACCGGCTTTTGCTGGAACAGGAGTGGGAGCGGGCCGTTTCGGAACACCAGTATTTTACGGCTAGTGTCAAAAACCAGATTCTCGCCCAGCGCCTGCGGCAGGGAGAAATCCTCCTGAAAACAGAGGAAGTGTCCGCGCTGCTTCCGTCGGTGCTGCAAAACCCGGGCGGCCACATCCAGGGGATGGCGGTTTATTTCGGGGACAAACAGCTGCAAAGCACAAACGCAGATGCGCTCTCCGGAGAGCTTGTGGACGCTGTGAAGGAAGCGAAAGACAGCAGCTGCCGGACGCTGATACAGGATGTAAACGGCGTTTCCTATCTGATGGTGGGCTCTACTGTCAAGCTGGAAGGGATAGACTATCATTTTTTCACTTTGTCGGATATTTCCGCCACTTTTCAGGCTCTGAACCGGCAGTTATTTTTTGCACAGGTGGCCGGTATTTTGTTTGCGCTGCTCATCGGCAGCGTTTTAATGCTGATCGTGATCCGGTTATTCAAGCCCTTTCATCAGGTGGTGGACGGCCTGCAAACATTGGCGGATGGAGACTACACCCTGCGCCTGCCTGAAACAGGGGGAGAGGAGTTTAAGCTTTTATCCCGCAACATCAACACCATGGCGGCCTCGGTGGAGGAAAATATCGGCCGGGTAAAGGCTTTGGCGGATAACCGCAAGCAGTTTATCGACAATCTGGCCCATGAGATGAAAACGCCCCTTACCTCGATTTTGGGGTTTGCCGATCTTTTAAGAGTGCAGAAAAACGTGGAGGAAAAAAAGCGGCAGGAATACGCCGGGATTATTCTGGAGGAGACCAGACGTCTTCAAAGCCTGTCCGGCAAGCTGATGGAGCTTATCACCACCGGCAACACCGAACTGGAAATGGAGCGGGTTTTTGTTCCCGATCTGTTTCAGGAAATCATCCAGACCGCCGGCCCGATTCTGGAGCGCAGCGGTATGACGCTGATCAGCAAGCCGGCGGATAAAACGGTGCTCATCGATCGGGCTTTGTTTAAATCCCTTCTTTACAACCTGATCGACAATGGTATGAAAGCGTCCTCGAAAGGGGACAAGGTCTGCCTGTTTTACCGGGATACAGAAGAGGAATTTTCCGTCGGCGTGGCCGATCAGGGCATCGGCATGTCCAAAGAAACCATCGAGAAGGCCGCCGAGCCTTTTTACATGGCGGATAAGTCCCGTACCCGCAAAGCGGGCGGCGCGGGGTTAGGCCTTGCCCTGTGTGCTGAGATCGCCCGCAGGCACGGCGCTTCGTTAAACATCCAAAGCGAGCTTCACAAAGGGAGCATCGTCTCGGTAGTCTGGAAAAAAGGGGAGAGCAGCGATGAATCTCAAAGCTAAAGAAGCCGCTTTGCCAAAACAGGAGCAGGACGGCGAGAAAGCGCTTCGCCCCCATTCCGGCGGGAAAAAGGCGCGTCGGGGAAATATCCTCTTTTTGGCTTTGATCGCTGCGATCTTGGCGGCGGGGATCGCCAGCATGGCGGTTTTGCAGTACTGGCTTCCCTCCCTTTACAAAAATAACCTCAGGACGGCGGAGGCGTCCCCCAATACCGGGGCGGTTTTGGACATGGCCGGGGATGAGACTTTGACCTTTTATCCATGGACAAAGTATTCTTCCCAAAACAGCATCTCCTTTGATGCTCTTTATGAGCAGAGCGTTCACGACAGTGCGGCCATGCGGTCAAAGGAGGAGATTTCAGGGACGATCGACGATCTGATCTGGACAGGCGTTTCCCAGTTCGGCCCCACGCTCTCCCTAAAAAAGGCGGAAGGGGTCGCGAACAGCATGCGTTTTGATTCTGTGACCAATATTTGGTATCTCTCAAAATTCCCTATGAAGGGATCCCAGTTCACAGGAGACTATTGGATTGACGCCTCCATGTGGAACATGTCGTTTTTGTCCTTTCACATGTACCGGCAGGACAAAACGGCAGACAACACGGATAAAACGTCTGCCACCGAAAAACTGCAGAGGGAGCTGCAGGCGTTTCAAGCCCTTTATCAGAATTATTTGGCCAGCATGGACTGGACCCTTGCCAGCTGTGAGGAATTCCTTTTTTATCAAACGGGGGCCTATCAAGCCGGCGAAGATATTTCTGCCTGGATGAAGTTGTTGAATACGCTCTATGACCTTAGCGACTACAACACGATCTATCGTCCCGAGCAGTACAGTGAATTCGACTATCATCTGTGCGACGGCGCGTTGGGATTGATGGGCGCCGGGGAATATAACATCGTATCCTATGAAGGGGAGCTTCTGATCTTGTTCACCCTGCCTGTTCAGGAAAGCCAGGCGGATGTCGGCGGGACGGTACCCCAAGAACAAGAAACTGATGAGACGTCCGTGGCCTGGCCGGAGCAGGCGGCCAAGGTGGTGTCCGAGACAGTGAGTTCCTTTTATCTCCCGGGAGACGGCCGACTGGCCGGAATGCTGTTTTACTACAGTCTGGAGGACCAGTGTTTTACAGGCTTTAGCTATCTTTCGGAATAACAGGCATCTGCCCCCATTTGCCTGTTATGAACAAGGGGGCGCTGTAAACGGTTTCGTTTGCAGCGCTGCCTTTATGTCCGCTATTTGTATGTTGCAGGATCTTCTTGGTTTTAGGCGGTATAACATAAGCCCCGGCAATCATGCCGGGGCTTATGTTATAAAAACTATTTTTCTGCTCTTGGCAAAATCAAAGCAACCCGGGCGGTTACTTTAAGAATCCTTCGATGATTTTCTGCTCCGCCTGGGTTTCATTCAGGCCCAGAGTCATCAGCTTGGTGATCTGCTCGCCTGCAATCTTGCCGATGGCGGCCTCGTGGATCAGCGCCGCGTCGATGTCGTGCGCCGTCAGCTCCGGGATCGCCTGGACAACACCGTGATCCATAATGATCGCGTCGCATTCCGAATGGCCGGAACACTGGGTGTTGCCGTTGATAATGGAACGGAACACCTGATGGGAATGCCCTTTGGCCACCGACCGGGAGAGAAGGTGCGCTCCGGAGCCTTCGCCGTCAAGATCCACTTCGAAGTTTGTCTTAGCCACCTGGGAGCCGTCGGTCATGATCTTTTCTTTAATGACCACTTTAGCCCCTTTTTGCAGGATCGCTTTGGTCTGCCGGTTGGTGGAGTCCACCCCTTTGATCTGGGTGGTATCCATCTCCATATAGCTGTCCTCGGCAAGCTCCATATAGGTCTGGGGATTGATAATCCGCTCTCCCGTACCGCCGCCGATGCCGATATGTTTTTCCAGGTATAACACCCTGGCACCTTTTTCCAGGAAAAAGCGGTGGATGCCGTTGTGCTGGGAGCTTTCCTCTCCCTCGGTGTGTACGCCGCATCCTGCTACAATCACCACGTCGGCGCCTTCTCCGATATAAAAGTCATTGTAAACCAGATCGTTTACGTCACTGTGGGTGACGCAGGCGGGGATATACACCTTTTCGCCCACGGTGTGAGGGGCAACCTTAATATCAATCCCGGGCTTGTCCGTTTTGCTGATGATCTGGATATGTTCGGTGGACTGCCGCCCGGCGCACTGGGAATCCTCCCGGATGTTAAAAGCGCCGTCAAAGCTTCCTTTAAAATCCGACACGATCTCCAAAAGTTGTTCCGTAATATTATTCATGAGCTTGTCCTCCTTTCCCCATGGGGCAGAAACCGGCGTGTTCTTCCGCCAGCAGGGTGGGGAGGATGTCCTCCCGCTTCCCCTGGGCGGTGATTTTGCCGCTGGACAGCACGACGATTTCGTCGGCAATTTCCAAAATCCGCTCCTGATGGGAGATGATGATAATCGAACCGCCGGATTCCTCCCGCAGCCGTTTGAAGATATCGATTAAATTGTTAAAGCTCCACAGGTCGATGCCGGCCTCCGGCTCGTCGAAAATGGTGAGCTTTGATTTGCGGGCCATGGCCATAGCGATCTCAATGCGCTTGATCTCGCCCCCCGAAAGGCTTGCGTTAACCTCCCGGTCCAGGTAATCGGGGGCGCAAAGGCCCACGTCACATAGATAATCGCTGATCGGCCGGGATTCCTGATTGTCCTTGGCGGCCAGCTCCAGCAGATCCCGGACGGTAAGCCCCTTAAAGCGCACCGGCTGCTGAAAAGCGTACGCCATTCCTAAGTCCGCCCGTTCGTTCACGGTTAGGGAAGTGATCTCCTTTCCGTCAAAAAAGATCGAGCCGCTGGTGGGCTTTTCGATACCGGCGATGATTTTCGCCAAGGTGGATTTTCCTCCGCCGTTGGGGCCGGTGATGACCAGGAATTTTTTATCGTCGACCGCAAGGTCGATGTTTTTTAAAATTTCTTTTCGGGAAGCGGCGCTGCCGTCAACCTGAAAAGAAATGTCCGTTAATTTCAGCATAACATGCACCTATTGCCTTTCATAACCGCTGCTGCGGCAAAGGCCGTTCCTTTCTCTTGTATTTTTAGCAGGAGACAGGAAACCATTCCTGTTAAAAGGAATTTTTTGAATCCTACTAAATTGGTATATAATGATTTTCTTTATTATAGCGCAAATCCTCCCGGATGGCAATAGGGAAAGGAAAGAATTCGGAAAAAAACATGTCTAAAAATGTTTTTTTAAAAAAGAGGATTTTTGTATTGACAACAGAAGTAAAGCTGCATATAATAAACATGTAATCAATTAAACAATCGCTTAATTGAAAGGAGATGCTTGTGATGAAAAAAACCTTTGCTTTACAGGATCTGGACTGCGCCAACTGCGCGGCTAAGATTGAAAACGCTTTAAATAACCTGGAGGGGATGACCAAGGCTACAGTCAGCTTTATGTCCCAGCGGATGACGGTGGAAGCGCCGGACGACAAATTTGACGATTTGATGAAGCAGGTGAAAAAGACCGTCCGCAAGCTGGAGCCGGATGTAATCATCAAGGCGTAGGACGAAAAGGAAGAAAGGCGGGCCGTAACCATGAGCAAGCAGACCAAGCGTTTGATACGTATTATCATAGCTGGCGCCGCACTGCTGGGCGTGGCGCTGATCCCCAGGCTTTTAGGGCATCCGCTCACCGGATGGTGGGAGCTGGGGGCGTATTTGGCGGTATATGCGCTGATCGGCTGGGATATCCTTTGGAAAGCCCTGCGCAATATTATAAGAGGCCAGGTCTTTGATGAAAACTTTTTGATGGCGGTGGCCACCATAGGCGCGTTATGCCTGCGGGAATATTCCGAAGCGGTGGCTGTGATGCTGTTTTACCAGGTGGGCGAGTGGTTTCAGTCGGCGGCGGTCAATAAATCTCGCCGGTCGATTGCCAGCCTGATGAATATCCGGCCGGATTACGCCAACGTCATGCGGGACGGCGAACTTGTCCAGGTGGACCCGGAACAAGTGGCCGTGGGCGAACAGATCGTCATAAAGCCCGGGGAGCGCATCCCCTTAGACGGGCAGGTGGTGGAGGGGAGCTCCACACTGGATACTTCCGCTTTGACAGGGGAATCCGTGCCCCGCAAGGTGGATGCCGGCAAGGACGTCATCAGCGGCTGCATCAACCTCACGGGGATGCTCACGGTACAGGTGGCAAAGGAATACGGGGAGTCCACCGTGGCGAAGATTTTGGATCTGGTGGAAAACTCCAGCAGCAAAAAGGCCAAGGCGGAAAACTTTATCACCAAGTTCGCCCGGTATTATACCCCGGCAGTGGTGATTGCCGCGGTAATCCTGGCGGTGGTACCGCCGCTGTTTTTGCCGGGCTTCCCCTTTGGCGAGTGGATCTCCCGGGCGCTTACCTTCCTGGTTATTTCCTGCCCCTGTGCATTGGTGATCTCCATCCCCCTTTCCTTCTTCGGCGGGATCGGCGGCGCTTCCAAACAGGGCGTTTTGGTAAAGGGCAGCAACTATCTGGAGGCGTTGGCAAATACCGAAATCGTGGTATTCGATAAAACAGGCACGCTGACGAAGGGAACCTTTGCAGTCACAAAGGTGGAGAGTAAGCTTAACTCGAAAGAAGAACTGCTGGCAGTCGCCGCCTATGGGGAGAGCTATTCCAACCACCCCATCTCCCAGTCCATCCAAAAAGCCTATGGGCAGGAGATCGACCGCAGCCGGGTGGAAAAAGCGGAGGAGCTTTCCGGCTTAGGCATCCGCGCTGTAGTGGACGGGAAGACCGTCCTGGCGGGCAACAGCAAGCTGATGGACAAATTCGGTATCGCCTATGATTCTCCCGACACGGCGGGAACGGTGGTCCATATCGCCGTGGACGGCGTTTACGGCGGCTATCTGCTCATTGAGGATGAGATCAAGGCGGACTCCGCCAAAGCGGTGGAAGACCTGAAAAAAGTCGGCGTCAAAGAAACGGTGATGCTCACCGGGGACAACGACGCCGTGGGCCGCCGGGTGGCGGAAACACTTCATCTGGACAAGGCTTATACCGAGCTTTTGCCGGCGGATAAAGTGGAGAAGATGGAACAGCTGATGACCGAAAAATCGCCTAAAGGCAAGCTTGTGTTTGTGGGCGACGGCATCAACGACGCGCCGGTGCTGGCCAGGGCGGATATCGGCATCGCCATGGGCGGCCTTGGTTCCGACGCGGCCATCGAGGCGGCGGACGTGGTCATCATGACCGACGAGCCCAGCCGGATCGCCACGGTGATGAAGATTTCCCGGAAGACTCTGCGGATCGTGCGGCAGAACATCGTCTTTGCCCTGGCGGTAAAAGCGATTGTGCTGGTGCTGGGCGCCCTTGGGTTTGCCAGCATGTGGGCGGCGGTGTTTGCCGATGTGGGCGTGTCGGTCATTGCGATTTTAAATGCCATGCGGGCGCTGCGGGTAAAAAACGGATAGGTATTTTCCAGGGAATAAATAAACGACTAAAAGCCAGCGCCCATTTAGGACGCTGGCTTTTGTCAATGCTGTTTTACCAGGGAGGAGAAAGCTAATTGGAGCCTTGCGCGGGACTTTCGTTTGTATATTTTTGTTTTGCCTGATCCACCTTTTGCTGCTCGGCGGCCTCTACCTGATACCAGCCGCGCTTTTGCATCTCGGTGAAGATATCCTGCTGGATCTGGTGTTCCTCGTTTAAGATGTTCATAAACTCATCCCGGACAGCGGGGTGGGCGCATTCACTGGCAAAGGCGTTATAGTCGCCGGTTAAAAATTTCTGGGTGGAAAGGGCGTCGTTTAACATCTCTTTGTCATCGAAGGACTGGGTGTTGATTTTTACTTCCATCAAAATCACCTCTACTTTCTTATTTCCGCTTTAGCCAAGCTGGCTGAGCAGCCGGGTGTAGTGGTTCTGGTGTTTGGCGGCGATCTGCTCACACTTGGTTTTCAGCTGGGGATCGGTCATTTTTTCGGCGTACATCTTGTACTTTTTAACCATTGTCTCCTCTTTGCTGAGCTGGTCCGAGATGGCGCTCAGCTCCTTGGAAGTCAGTTCTGCCATGCTCATTACCTCCTTGTTTTTGGTTGATCGGGCTATCGTTTGCCCACAGGATTAGTATGGCATGGTAAAATAAGGATTATGCAGCACTGCACTTTTTTCGGAAAAGTCAAAAGGGCGTATGGCCGCATGCGGCCATACGCCCTTTGGTCTGTAAGTCCTTTTGGCAGCCGGCTGAAAAAAATCAGGTGTGGCTTTCATTGCACCGGGCTTTAAACTGCGCCGGAGTCATCCCGGTTTTTGCGATAAACACCCGGTAAAAATTGGAGTAGTCGGAAAACCCGCACTGGGCACAGGCGTCCGAGGCGGAGAATCCTTTGCGGATCAGCTGCCTAGCATAGACAATCCGCTTGGCCAAAATATAGTCGTGGATGGTGGAACTGGTGTAGTTTTTAAACTGCCGGAGCAGATGGTATTTGCTGACAAAAAAGCGGGAGCAAAGATCGTCCAGCGTCAGCGGTTCCCGGAAGTGGGCGTTTAAATACCGGATGATGCCGGGGATCAGGTCGGTACGGGTCTCCGGCTCTTTTCCCGGGCTGGAAAGCTGGGGGGGAAGGCTTTGGATAAAAACATTTGCCAGGGATTTTTGAAATCCCCGATTGTCCGGCGAGGCAGCCATTCGCTTAAACAGTTCGGTGTAAAACACAAGATCTTTTCCCGCCAGGGTAATCCGGTAGCCGTTTTGGCGGTAAAAAGCGTGCAGGCAGGGGAGGATCTCGCCGGGAGTCTGCTCCACAGCGCGCAGGTAGTCGCTGTCCACCTCGAACACGATCCGCTCATAGACGCCGCCCTCCCGCACCGCCGGGCGGTGCATCCGTCCCGGAGGGATGATAAGCATATCTCCCGGCATCAAATCATAAATCTGATCCTCCACATAATAGGTAACGCCGCCGTCCAAAAACAGGTAGAACTCATAAAAATCATGAGAGTGAAAATCCATGGGAGAAAAATGGGTGTTCCGCTGATAGGAAATCTCAAATTCCCTGCGGAGGACGACCTGCTGCCGGCCGTTTTCAATGCTATTGCTGTCCATGAAACCACCCTTTTTATAAAAAATCAGCTTGTTTTTATTTTAAAGCAATTTTTACAAACTTTCAAGCAATCAAGACTATTTATTTTGCTGAAAATTATGATACTCTTAAACTGTATTTTGTCAATAAACTTTCCATAAGGAGTTTTTTGTATGGATTCCCATCTGTTTTTGACTACTAAAGAGGCAGAGACCCTTTATCGCTATGCCAAGGATCTGCCGATTGTGGACTATCACTGTCATCTTTCTCCAAAAGAAATTTATGAGGACCGGCCTTTTGAGAATTTAGCGCAGCTCTGGCTGGGGCACGACCACTATAAATGGCGGCTGATGCGCCAGTTCGGCATCCCGGAGGAAAAGGTCACCGGGGATGCGCCGGATTTTGAAAAATTCTGCGCCTACGGGGAGTGCATCGGCCTTGCAGCGGGCAACCCCCTTTACCACTGGACGATGATGGAACTCTCCGAGTATTTTGGCGTGGAAGAGCCTTTAAACCGCCACACCGCCCCGGAAATCTGGGAAAAGACCTGCCAGGTGATTAGAGAAAAGGCCCTTTCCCCCCGCAAGCTGATGACCGGCTCCCGGGTGGAGAAAATCGCCACCACCGACGACCCGGCGGAGGAGCTTACCTATCACAAGCTGTTAAAGGAGGACGATTCCTTCCCGATAGAAGTTACGCCCACCTTCCGCACCGATAAGCTTGTGAACATTAAAGCGGCGGATTATCCGGAATATCTCCACAAGCTCAGCCGGACAAGCGGCGTTGGGATCCGGGATTTTGACAGCTTTTTGCAGGCAATCCAAAAGCGGATGGATGATTTTGTGGCTATGGGATGCCGCTTTTCCGACGTGGGGATCGAGGATTTCCCCGGGCTTTCCGGCACAAGGGAGCAGGCTAAAAGGGCGTTTTTAGCGGCCAAAGAGGGAAAAGCTGTAGAAAAACAGGAATACGAGGCGTTTTTGTTTTACATATACCGCTTTTTGGCGGGGGAATACCGCAAACGGAACATGACCATGCAGCTTCATCTGGCGGTGACCCGAAACGCCAACCGGCCGATGTTCACGGCTTTGGGGCCGGACTGCGGCGGCGACTGCGTGGGAGAGCCTATTCCCGTTTCCCGGATGATCGCTTTGTTTAATGCTGTTTTGGAGGACGGCGGCCTGCCGGACACCATTTTATACACCTTAAACCCCGCCATGTATATGACCATGGCCACCGCCGCAGGGAGCTTTCGGAACCTCCACCTGGGGGCGGCCTGGTGGTTTAACGATCACAAGGCGGGGATCGAGGAACAGCTTCGCCTTTGCGCCCAGTGCGGGCATTTAGCGGCGTTCCCCGGCATGCTCACCGACAGCAGGAGCTTTTTGTCCTATGCGCGGCACGACTATTTCCGGCGGATTTTCTGTAACCTCCTGGGCGAGTGGGTGAACAAGGGCGAATACCCCGACATGGAAAGCGCCAAAGAGGTGGTGCGCCGGGTGTGCTACCAAAACAGCGCTGACCGGATGAAATAATAAACGCCGTTAGGCGGTGAAAGGATTTAGGTATCATGAAACTTACTTTTCGCTGGTATGGGGAAAATGATCCCGTTACCCTGTCGGATATCCGGCAGATCCCCGGGATGACCGGCGTTGTCTCGGCGGTGTACGACACCCCGCCGGGGGAGGTCTGGCCCCGGGAGAGCATCGCCCGCTTAAAACAACAGGCGGAGCAAAACGGCCTTGCCTTTGAGGTGGTGGAAAGCGTCCCGGTCCATGAGGAAATCAAGCTGGGCGGCTCGCAAACGGGGCAGCTTTTGGACAATTACTGCGAAAACCTTCTGCGTCTGGGAGAGGCGGGGGTGAAGGTCGTCTGCTATAACTTTATGCCGGTGTTCGACTGGCTTCGCAGCGACCTTTCCCACCAAAATTCGGACGGATCTTTTTCCTTAGCTTATGAGGACAAAACGGTGCTCGCCATGAACCCGCTGGAGGGCGGCTTGTCCCTTCCCGGCTGGGACGAAAGCTACCGGGGGGATGAGCTTAAAGAGCTGATGGCCCGGTGGCAGGACACTACCGAGCAGGATCTGTGGCGCAATTTTGAGCGCTTTTTGCAGGCGGTGATCCCGGCGGCGGAGCAGGCGGGCATCCGCATGGCCATCCATCCGGACGATCCGCCGTGGGGGATCTTTGGCCTTCCCCGGATCATCACCGGCGCCCAAAGCGTGCGGAAGATGCGTGAAATCATGCCAAGCCACGCCAACGGTTTGACCTTGTGTACCGGATCGTTAGGCGCCAGCGGGGAAAATGATGTTACCGCCATGGCGGAGGAGTTTTGCGACTATATCCCCTTTGTCCACCTGCGCAACGTGCGCCGGTCAGGGGAGAAGGATTTTACCGAAACGGCGCATTTAAGCGAATGCGGTTCTCTGGATATGTACGCCATCGTCAAGGCCCTTGTAAAAAACGGGTTTGACGGTTATGTGCGTCCCGACCACGGCCGGATGATCTGGGGCGAAAAAGGCCGTCCCGGTTACGGGCTGTTTGACCGGGCGCTGGGGGCCGCTTATGTAAACGGCTTGTTCGAGGCCGCGCAAAAGGAAACAAACTAGGAAAACAGAGAGGAAGAAAGTTTTATGGAAAAAACAGTGGTGATTACCGGCGCGGCAGGCGTTCTTTGTTCGGCGTTTGCCAAGGCGATGGCTCAAGACGGGCACAAAGTAGCGCTTCTTGATAAAAACGGCGAAGCTGCGTCAAAGCTTGCGGAGGAGATCGCCGCCGAAGGGGGAAAAGCGCTGGCGGTAGAGACCGACGTGCTTGACAAACAAAGCCTTTTGGCGGCCCGGGAAAAGGTGGAGGAGGCCTTCGGCCCCTGCGAGATTTTAATTAACGGCGCAGGGGGAAACCATCCCCGGGGAACCACCGACGGGGAGCAATTTACCCCCGGCGATCTGGACGCGGGGACGAGAACCTTTTTTGACCTTGACAAAGAAGATCTCGCCTTTGTGTTTGACTTAAACTTTATCGGGACGCTGCTGACCACCCAGGTGTTTGCACAGGGAATGACAAAAAGCGGCGGCTGCATCCTCAATATTTCCTCTATGAACGCCTTCCGGCCGCTGACCAAGATCCCCGCCTACAGCGCGGCCAAGGCGGCGGTGTCAAACTTTACCCAATGGCTGGCGGTTCACTTCGCCCCCAGTGGCATCCGGGTCAATGCCATGGCTCCGGGATTTTTTGCCACCAACCAGAACAAATCCCTTTTGTTTGATGAAAACGGAGAGCTCACCCCCCGCAGCCAGAAAATCATCGCCCACACGCCTATGGGACGGTTCGGTGTGCCGGAAGATTTGTTGGGTGCCCTGCGCTTTTTGACGGATGACAAAGCCTCGGGTTTTATCACCGGGGTCGTCCTTCCCGTTGACGGCGGATTTTCCGCTTATTCGGGCGTATAACGGACAGGGAAGAAAGGAGTGCTGTGCCTTGATGAAAAAAGAAGGGGTATTAGCGGATATGAAATCTTTGGGGGCGGTGGCGGTCGTTCGCGCCCAAGATGAGGATGAGGCGCTGGAGCAGGTGTGGGGATGCGTAAAGGGCGGCCTAAACGCTATCGAGCTCACCTTTACCACCCCGTTTGCCCACCGGGTGCTGGAACGGCTGGCCCGGGAATTTGGCCCCCGTATTTTGCTGGGAGCGGGAACGGTGCTGGACAGTGAGATGGCCCGGGTGGCCATGCTCTCGGGAGCGGATTTTATCGTCTCCCCCCATTTTGATGAGGAGATTGTCAAAACCTGTAGACTTAGCCGCAAGGCGGTTATCTGCGGCGTGGTCACGCCCACCGAGGTTATGAGGGCGATGGAGGCCGGCTGCGACATTTTAAAGCTGTTCCCCGCGGGGCCGCTGGGGCCGGATTATTTAAAAGCGCTGCTGGGGCCGTTTCCCTACGCGCAGATCATGCCCACCGGCGGTATCAGCACGGAAAACGCCGGCGACTGGATCAAAGCGGGCGCAGTGGCCGTAGGTGCGGGCGGCAGTTTAATGAAAGGGGATATCACCCAAAACGCCCGGGAGCTTTTGGCGCGTATCCGTGCGGCAAGGGAGGAAAAGAAGTGTTTGTATCGTTCGGGGAAATGATGATGCGCTTGTCGCCCCCCGGTGTGGAGCGGTTTGAACAGGCGGAGGGATTTGTCCGCTATTTCGGCGGGGCGGAGGCCAACACCGCCATCGCCCTCTCCCAGTGGGGGGAGGAGACCTCCTTTGTATCGGTATTACCGGATAATCCCTTGGGGCGCGCCTGCAAAAACGAGCTCCGGCGCTGGGGCGTCGGGGTGAAGGATGTACATATGGACGCTTCCAGCGGAGCAAGACTCGGCCTTTATTTTTGTGAAAACGGCGTTTCCAAGCGGCCGTCCCAGGTGGTGTACGACCGGGCGGGCTCCTCTTTTGCAGGCAGCAAAGCCATCTGCTTTGACTGGAACCGGATTTTGCAGGGAGCCGGATGGTTTCATTTTACCGGCATTACCCCCGCTTTGGGGAAGGAGCAGCAAACGGCTGTATTAAACGCCTGCCGCACGGCCAAGGGGATGGGAATTCCCGTTTCCTGCGATTTAAACTACCGCTCCGCCTTGTGGGGGACAAAGGAAGCATCCGAAGTGATGCAAAGCTATCTTCCGTATATCACCCTTTTGATCGCCAATGCGGGCAGCGCTAGGGACGTGCTGGGCATCGGCGGGGGCCTGGACGCAAAAGAGCCGCTTAAGGAAGCCGCTAAGGCCGCCCGGGAGATCGCTGAGCAATACTCCCTACCGGCGGTGGCCATGACGGCTCGCCGCTCCTATTCTGCCAGCCACAACGGCTGGCAGGGCCTTTTGCTGACCGAAGGAAAGGAGTATTATTCCAAAGCCTATGACATCGAGGTAGCGGAGCGCATCGGCGGCGGCGACAGCTTTGCCGCCGGGCTGATTTACGGGCTCAAACAGCAAAAAGGGCCCCAGTACGCAGTGGATTTTGCCGCCGCCGCGTCCTGTTTAAAGCACACGGTGCCGGGGGATTATCTGGTGGCAAGTGTGCAGGAAGCGGAACAGCTGATGGCTTCGGACACCGTCATTATGCCAAAACGGTGATGTAAAAGGGAGGGCGCAGAACATGAAAATCGGCGCGCAAGGATATACCATCCGGGAATACGCAAAAACCGAGGCGGATATCGCCAAATCCCTGAAAAAGATTTCCGATATCGGGTACCGGTATTTGCAGGTGTCGGCCTTTGGACCTATTGACCCCCACCGGCTGCGGGAACTAGCGGATGAAAACAAACTGCAAATTGTGGTCACCCACACGCCGCCTGACCGGATTTTACAGGAAACAAAACAGGTGATTTACGAGCACGATATCCTGGGCTGCCGCCATGTAGGGATCGGCTGTATGCCGGAAAAGTATACCGGTTCTTTGGAAGGCCTGCGGGCGTTTTTAAAGGATTTTTCTCCTGCGGCCAAAATGCTGCGGGAATACGGCATGAAGCTGCAATACCACAACCATTATTGGGAGTATCTGCGGGCGGAAGGCAAAGCGCTTATCGACATCATGGCGGAGGAGACCGACCCGGAGGAATGGGGCTTTATCCTGGATGTCTACTGGACCCAGTACAGCGGGCGCTGTCCGGCCAAGCAGATCTGGGATCTGGCCGGGCGGATCGATGTCTGCCACTTTAAGGATCTGGCGATGCACGGCAAGGAACAGCGCACCGCTCCGGTGATGGAGGGGAATCTCTCCTGGGAGGAGATCATCCCGGCCTGTCAGGAATCCGGCGTAGCCTACGCCATGGTGGAGCAGGATGACACCTATGGAAAAGACCCCTTTGAGGAACTTGCCGTCAGCTACCGGAACCTGCAAAGCAAGATTTTATTACCATTTCCTGAGGAGGAATAAGAATATGACTGATTTTGTTTTGTCCGCCTTTGCGGATGAAGCCAGCGAGTCTTTAGAAGGCCAGATCACCGCGTTAAAGCGAAACGGCATCTCCCATATGGAGATCCGGGGCGTGGGAGGAAAACCGGTAATCGATTATTCGGAAGAGGAGATAAAGAAGATCGCCGGGGCACTTTCCAAAGAAGGAATCTCTGTTTCGGCGGTGGGATCTCCCATTGGCAAGGTGAATATTACCGATGATCTGGAAGCTCATTTTAAGCGCTTTTGCCACACGGTGGAAGCGGCCCGGATTTTAGGTGCGAACCGTATCAGGATGTTTAGCTTTTATCTGCCGGAGGGAGCTGATCCGGAGGATTATGCCGAAAAGGTTTATGGGGAAGTCAGCCGGATGTGCGATTATGCCGGGAAAAAAGGCGTTATCTGCTGCCACGAAAACGAAAAGGGGATTTTCGGCGATACAGCGCCGCGGGTAAAACAACTGTACGATCATTGCGCGGGCCTGCGGGGAGTATTCGACCCGGCGAACTTTGTCCAGTGCGGGGAAGTCCCGGGGACGTTTTATAAAACCCTGCTCCCTTACACCGAATATCTGCACATTAAAGACGCTTATCAAGCGGACGGCTGCGTGGTTCCCGCCGGAGAGGGCGACGGCAGCGTGCCGGAGGTTATCGAAGGGTTTTATAGTAAAAACAGCGGGCGCGTTTTGTCGGTAGAACCACACCTGACCCATTTTGTGGGACTGTCGTCCCTGCAAAAAGAGGAACTGAAAGGGCGGGAAGGCTACCAAAATGCAGATGAAGCCTTTGACGCGGCGGTAAACGCTTTAAAAACGATCTTGGACAAGAGAGGGTATTGCTATGAATAAGGTGAGAATCGGTATTATCGGAATCGGCAACATGGGCAGCGCCCATTCCAAGAGTATTTTGGACGGGAATATCCCCCGCATGGAACTGGGAGCGGTGTGTGATATCGAGCCGTCCAAGCTTTCCTGGGCAAAGGAAAACCTGCCCGGTGTGCCGCAGTTTCAGCAGTATGAAGATTTGTTGGACAGCGGTCTTGTGGACGCGGTGTTAATTGCAACGCCTCACTATCTCCATCCGGTGATCGCTGTGAAGGCGTTTCAAAAAGGCCTGCATGTGCTGACCGAAAAACCCGCCGGGGTGTATACCGCCCAGGTGGAGGAGATGAACGAGGCGGCGAAAGCTTCCGGCAAGGTGTTCGGCATCATGTATAATCAGCGCACGAACCCGCTGTTCCAGAAAATGCGCCAGATCATCAAGGAAGGAAAATTAGGGGAACTAAAACGCTGTGTGTGGATCATCACCAATTGGTACCGCACCCAGACCTATTATGACTCCGGCACCTGGCGCGCCACCTGGGACGGAGAAGGCGGCGGCGTGCTGATTAACCAGTGCCCCCACAATCTGGATTTGTGGCAGTGGATATTCGGAATGCCTAACCGGGTGCGGGGCTTTTGCCATTACGGAAAATGGCATGACATCGAGGTGGAGGATGATGTAACCGCTTATGCGGAATATCCCAACGGCGCTACAGCGGTGTTTATCACCACCACCGGCGAATATCCGGGCACCAACCGCTTGGAGATTTCCGGCGACCGTGGCAAGCTTGTATGGGAACAGGGAAAGCTTACCTTCTGGGAGCTTGATGAGCCGGAGCGCAAGCTCTGCTTTGAAAGCAAGGAGGGCTTTGCCCATCCGGAGGTCAGTGTCCATGAAATCCAGCCGGAAGGGGAGGAGACTGCTCACAACGGCATCCTCAAAAACTTTACCGAGGCGATTTTGGACGGCGCCGAGCTGCTGGCCCCTGGTTATGAGGGAATCAACGGCCTGACTATCTCCAACGCCATCCACCTGTCCGACTGGACCAACGACTGGGTGGAGCTTCCCATCGACAAGGAGCTTTACAAAAGGCTGCTGGATGAGCGCCGGGCTACCTCCCGCCATAAGGACCATGTGGTGTCCGAGATCTCCGACCTGCGGGGCACCTACAACAGCCGGTGGGACGTGCGGTAAATAGATTGTTTATTAGTTGACAGTAAAAAAGAGGGCCGGTGCAAAATTTCACATTTTGCACCGGCCCTCTTGAACGTTTTCTGTAAAGCTTATTGTCTAAAATACCGTTTCGGTCACTATGCAGAAACCCGATTCTACAGTTTTATTGTTTCAGCGATTGGGTATGGAATTTTTGATATAGAAATGCAATGCCGGAAACGGCAAAGAGCAGAAAAGCCGCGATTCCAACAACAAAAAGGGGAGAATGAAATAAAACCGTACTCATTACATAGGCGGCGGTGGGAGAGTCTTTGCCGCCGATAATCGCAGCATTCGGCTGCTGCAAGGCTGACAGGATCATCACAACAGAAATTCCGGCAACAATTAGCAGCACGGCAGCGGATACCATACAGATTATAAGTGGAATTTTTTTCTTCAAAAGCAGATGCCTCCCTTTTTCGACCTATTTTTATCATTGTAACACAACGATTCACACTAGTAAAGGAATTTATTATGCTATGATTAGAAGAGCCATAAAATAAGCCGGCGAACACAAAAAAGAGGACAGCGCACACTGTCCTCTTTTCAATATAATTCACTGTGTGTAGGAAGTATTTGCCCAAATACCGTTTCAGCAGCCGGAAAACGCTTTGCCATGGATTTTAAGCGGTTTATCTGGCAACGAAATACTTGGCGATCTCCTGCGCCACCAGCTGATGGCCTGCCGCAGTCGGATGATTGACATGGGAGAGATACCGTGTTAGCTCCTCCGGTTCCGAAATATTGCGCTCGAACGCCCTGAAGCTGTCAGCCAGAGCTACGTCATACTGGCCGGCAATGTCTCGCACCTGTTGGGCGTGCTGTACAAGCTGCTGCCAAAGTTCATTTTGTTCATAATAGGAATTGTCCCAGGTAGGGGTACACAAAATCACCTTGCTGTTTTGCTCCAAAGCTCTTTGGAGCATACTCTCCCATGCGCTGCGGGCCTTGCTTAAACCAATGTGGCGATCGTTTAAGCTGTAGTCAATGACCAGTACATCCGGCTTGTGAGGCAGGACATCGCTTTCAAAACGCTCTGCTCCGCCTGCGGAGGTTTCGCCGCCGATAGCGGTTACGATCATGTTGATGACCGCAAAGGGAAACCGCTCCTTTACCATCGTATGCAATAGATGGGGGTAGGCGTGAAACGTGTCAATATACGGTGTTGCAAAATAGCCGGCAGGCACACTATGCCCGTGGCATACGATATTGATAGTGCGGTTATGGGGCCACTGTTTTGCCATTTCGTCCAGCAAAGAGTTTAGATAGGAAATTCCCTGTATCATAGCGTCCTCCGATTATTACAGATTGATAGCGCAGGGCAGAACGGTCAGACCTGTTTAACATTGCCTTGCAGCTCATGACAAAAAGGCGGATGGTTCTAAACAGAATCATCCGCCTTTCTCCGGATAAAATCCGGCTATTATTTCTCAACGTATTTCGCTTATTTGCCGAAATACCGTTTCAGCAGGCCGGCAAACGCTCTGCCATGCCGTGCTTCGTCATAAAAATCCGAATGGCTTAATGTTCTGTCTGTCTTTTTGTGTAATCAATATGTCCTAATAACTCGATGCTGTCCATATATTTGTCATAGGCATGTTTCCCGGACTTTTTGATAGCTTTGTCCCTAACCACCTGCACTAAGCATCGATTCGTTTGGTTGTAAAACATAATTCTCATAGACACTTCCATAATAGCAGAGTAGCCTGAAATTGCAATCGTTCCCATCTCTTCCTTGGCGACTGAAGAGTAATGAATTTCGTTATTTGCTCTTTTCAACGCCGCTGTTACATCTTTCAAACCACTGCCCGCAATTTTTTCCACTTCCAGTGCCTGTATAGTGGATTTTGAGAAATCATCCTCAATCACAGCATTTATCATGGATAACATTTGTTCCCAGCCGATTGGCCAAGTTAGCTCATAATACAGTGTTGTAAACACTTTTCCTTTTTCAATTTTTAGAAGTTGCATTGAACTCACCTCAACAAAAAATAGGTTGCCTTCATGACAGCACGACCTAATGGTTTTGCACCCCTTACGATCCTATTCATCAGATATCGTAATCAATTCTACAAACGCTGTAATGAGCCACAAGAACCCCTTTTTATATAAAAAGAGTATGCCATCAAAAATGATAGCATACTCCCTCATTTTTTGCAAGAAAGTTGATTTATTTGCCGAAATACCGTTTCAGAAGGCCGGCAAACGCTCTGCCGTGGCGTGCTTCGTCGCGGAATAACAATGAAAAAATCGCATAGAATAAGCATTTTATAAAATAACTCACACTCGACTCACACCAAAAGTTTGCCATTTCCAACACATTTCTTATCATCATAAATTAAAAATTCCGTAGGTGCAAAGGTGCAGTCTATGGGTTTGATTACTCTCACAAAGTATTTATTCAAATTATCATTCGTTATTTCTGCAATGTATTCTCTATGGATATTTACTTTATTTAATTCATTGCTTGTCGGCTTTAACATATACACGCTACCTGAAGTTATTTCTTTAGAATCAATTTCTACAGGAAATAATATATCATTATAATCTCCGTCAAGGCGGGTAAGGACACAGTTTTTTCCCGAAATAAGAGTCAAAGCAAAAGAAAATAGAATCATAAAGAGGAGTAATATGAAAACAAATATGTACATTTTAGCAATTAACAAAACAACCAATGCAAACGCCAAAATCAAATAAATCGGTATAAGGTATTTCAGTATTTTTTTCCCTTGTAAAGTGCTCCTTCTTTCAATTTCACGGTGGCAATGCGGACAGTTGAAAAATATAGTATTTCTTATAAATGCGCCAATTCCATAATCTTTACCGGTATATTTTTGATAATTAGAAAATGTAGGTTCTCCGCAATATGGACAGTAGTATTTTTTCAAAAAACATCCCTCCTAAAATAAAAAGTATGCTATCTAAAGGATAGCATACTCCCTAATATTTTGCAAGAAAGTTGATTTATTTGAAGTATCTCTTCAGCAGACCCTCAAATGCCTTGCCGTGACGGGCCTCGTCACGAGCCATCTCATGAACAGTGTCATGGATTGCATCCAGATTCAAAGCTTTAGCGCGTTTTGCCAGATCGGTTTTGCCAGCGGTAGCGCCGTTTTCAGCCTCTACGCGCATCTGCAGGTTTTTCTCGGTGCTGTCGGTGACAACTTCGCCCAGAAGCTCGGCAAATTTCGCGGCATGCTCCGCCTCTTCCCAAGCGGCTTTCTCCCAGTACAGGCCGATCTCAGGATAGCCTTCCCGATGGGCAACCCGGGCCATCGCCAGGTACATACCAACCTCGGTGCATTCGCCGTTAAAGTTAGCGCGCAGATCTTCCAGGATATCCTCCGGAACGCCTTTGGCAACGCCCACAACATGCTCGGAAGCCCAAGTCATATCGCCGCCCTGCTCAACAAATTTCTCTTTGGGAGCTTTACACTGGGGGCAAAAATCGGGAGCCTCTGCTCCTTCATAAACATAACCACATACAGAACATACGAACTTTTTCATGAACGATTCCTCCATTCAGTGTTGTCGTTTTAGTCATCCAGAATCACATCTGGTTTACTAAAAATATACCACAAAAGTATAGTTTTTGCAAGGAGTTTTTAAAAAAATCTATTCACAATTTTGAAGCTGATTATTTTTTGTAATTTATGCAATATGTCAAAATATGATGAAAAAGCTGAAATGTTTCCTTTTCCCAGGCAGTCAGTTGCATCGGCGGCAGTTTTTGTGTTAGGATAAAAGCGTATTATCAAAAAGGACAGGAAGTTTTTGTTATGCGTGTTTTACTCACCGGCATCAACGCCAAATTTATTCATGCAAATCTGGCCATCCGTCTGCTGCAAGCCGCAGCAGAGCGTCAGGGAATCCCTGTCACCATCCGGGAATTTACCATTAATCAGCATCTGGAGATGATCTTCGGCGAGCTGTTAGAGGCTTCCCCGGACGTTTTGGGAATCTCCTGCTACATCTGGAACTGGGAGATGGTCAAAAAGCTGGTGCCGGAGCTGAAAAAAGTTTTGCCGCACACCACCATCCTCCTGGGCGGGCCGGAGGTAAGCTATGAAAGCGAGAAGGCTTTAAAACAAACCGGCGCGGATATAATCTTAAAAGGGGAGGGGGAGGAAAGCTTTCCCCTTGTTTTAAAAGAGCTTTCAAAGCCTGTTCCCGATCTGTCAAAGGTTCCTGGGATTGTCTTTCGGAAAGAGGGGGGCACGCAGGAAACTGCCTGTGCCGCTTTGCCTTATATGGACGACGTCCCCTTCGTTTACACCGAAGAGGACATGCCCTCTTATCAGCACCGGATTCTTTACTATGAAACTATGCGGGGCTGTCCTTTTCAGTGCCAGTACTGCTTATCTTCTACTACCAGAGGGGTTCGGCTGAGAAGCCTTTCCAAAGTCCTGCCGGAGCTGCAGTTTTTCCTGGATCACCGGGTGCGGCAGGTCAAATTTGTAGACCGCACCTTTAACTGCAATAAAGCTCATGCCGCCGCCATCTGGCGCTACCTGATCGAACATGACAACGGGTATACCAATTTTCACTTTGAAATCGCCGCCGATCTTTTGGACGACGAGCTGATTCGGTTATTATCCCAAGCGCGGCCGGGGCTTTTTCAGATGGAAATCGGCGTGCAGTCCACCAACGGGGAGACATTGGACGCCATCCAGCGGCAATCTGACTTTGCAAAGCTGTCGGAAATTGTGCGCCGGCTGCAACAGCCGGGAAATATTCACCTGCACTTGGATTTGATCGCCGGGCTTCCCTTTGAAGACTACGATCGTTTTAAGCAATCCTTTAACGACCTGTACGCTCTGCATCCCGATCAATTGCAGCTGGGGTTTTTAAAGTTGTTAAAAGGCTCAGGCCTATACCGGGATCGGGAACAATACGGGCTTGTCTGCCGGGATTACGCTCCGTATGAGGTACTGTGTACCAGCTGGATTAACCCCTTAGAAATGCATAAGCTCAAGCAGGTGGAGGAAATGGTGGAGCTTACCTATAATTCCTGCCGGTATCAGGCTGAGCTGCGTTTTCTGCTTCCCGCTTTTTCTTCTCCCTTTGCCTTTTTTGAAAAGCTGGCGGAGTTTTACTATTCCCAGGGTTGTCAGGAGCTTTCTCAGGGAAAATTGGGGCATTATGAAATCCTGTACCGGTTTTTCCATACTCTTGCGGGGTTAAGCACAGCCGAAAACGATATCTGCTTTCAGTGGTTGGCAAAGCACGATCTTTATTCCCATGAAAAGGCGAAAAAGCTTCCCGACTGGCTTGTGCAAGAAAAGACGGCTCCCTTGCGGCCAAAAATTCTGGGGTTTTTGGAAGACCCGCAAAACATCATTCGGTATCTGCCTCAGTATCAGGGGGAAGACCCCAAGCGGATTCTGCGCCTTGCGCATATAGAGGCCTATCCTTTTGATCCACGAACTGGCGATCCGAGCACTTCTCCTGTCGTCTTGCTTTATAATTACCGGAATGCCGACCTGCTGGGGAATGCGCAGGTTTTTCCTGTTTCGCTGGAATAGAAGTCAAAGCCGTCGGCTGATGGGCCGGCGGCTTTGGTGTTTTCAGTACTTATCGCTTTAAAACCTGCAAACGATTTTCTCATTACATCAAAGGTGCAAAGACTTTTAGTACCGCGCGGACAATCCGGCGAAAGAAGGAAACTTTTTGACAATCCTCCGGTGTAATCTGCTGGGAGACCTTTAAAATTTCCATATAATCGTCGTATACTTGCTTGGCAATGCTGGAGCGATAGGTAAACACACCACATTCAAAGTGCAGGTAAAAACTGCGGAAATCGAAATTGGTTGTTCCCACAATGGACAGCTCGTCATCCACCACAATGGTTTTCGCATGGATAAAGCCGGGAGTATATTCATAGATCTTCACCCCCGCTTTGATTAACGTATCATAATTGGAGCGGGTTACCTCGTGTACAAACCACTTATCTGCGATGTGAGGGGTGACGATGCGTACATCAATGCCGTTTTCCGCTGCTAAGCACAGTGCCGTAAGCATTTCGTTATCCAAAATCAGATAAGGGGTGCTGATATAAACATAGCGGGTGGCGTTGTTAATCATGTTCATATACGCCATTTCCCCCACCAGATAATTGTCAATCGGGCTATCCCCAAAGGGCTGAATAAAGCCATCGGTAGGATATTTTTCTGTAGGCCGGTACTGGTCGTAATCAGGCGTCTCCTGAGATATAAATCCCCATATCTGTAAAAACATCGTGGTCAAATTCCACACCGCAGCCCCTTTGAGCATAATAGAGGAATCCTTCCAGTGACCATGTTTAGGATAAGCGTTGATATATTCATCCGCCAGATTGATGCCGCCGGTAAATCCTACGTTTCCGTCGATTACAGCGATTTTCCGGTGATCCCGATAATTCATAAAGGTGTCTAGGGAGGGACGGAAGGGATTAAATACGCATACTTTAAGCCCTAAGCTGCGCAGTTTTTTGTCATATCCTCTGGGAAGCAGATTGATGGTTCCCAAATCGTCGTACAACAGCCGGACGTCCACACCTTCTTTGACCTTTTCCACCAGGATATCCAACACGGTGTTCCACATGGTTCCTTCTTCTATAATGAAGTATTCTAAAAAGATAAAATGTTTTGCTTTTTTCAGTTCTTCCACCAGATGAGCAAATTTTTCTTCTCCTGGCGTTAAAAACAAAACCTCCGTGTCCTTCCATACAGGGGCGATGGATACCCGCTCTAAATAATGGGACTGCTTGGCAGCATCAGGGGAAAGAGCCTGGAGCTCGTCGTTAATTTCTTTGTTGGGCAAGAGGAGTTCTTTGGTATCCCGGTAAAGCTGTTCAAGCTGTTTGCGCATCTTGGGGGAGATATTCCGCTTGCCAAACAGCAGATATAAAAGCCCGCCGAACACGGGGAACAGGAGAATCGGGATAATCCAGGCCAGTTTATAGATCGGATTATCCCGATTGACAACAATATAAACGGTAATGACAATGCTTAAAACAACAAATACTAGATACAGATAAAAGAAATAATTGCTTAAAAAAGCGATCCCAATGACAAGAATGGCAGCTTGTACAGCGATTAAGGCGCCGGTGATAAATACCCGGCTGGTAAGAAATTTAAAGATTTTCTTAATCAAAAGGACCACGCCTTTCTAAAAAATTGTCATTTTAATACCTTATGAATTAAGTTTATTTTAGCAAAAAAGGCGTGAAAAAGCAATTGTTCAAATAAAGTTACAGATGATTTTCATCCACAAATTTTTTTGCCTGTTCTGCGTCTTCCTCTGAGGTAACCAGAGGAACGTTTGCGTCCTTGTTTACAAAGTTTGTCACAGGATAGGTGGCATACTTAGGAACCACCTCTTCTTTTTTAGGATCAATCGTAGTGGCGTTGGCTTTTCTTTTCGCATGTTTCATAAGATAACCTCCTTTTAACACTAGCATATCCTTTTTTTATAAGGACAAACGTAGGAAATAATAGCAGGAAAACCGCTTAACTTCATTTTATAAAATGTTAAGCCTACAAATCATTTAAAGGAGGGGGAAAGGCTGCTGACAAGGAAGAGATATCCTCCCTAAAATTTTTCTTATGATAGTACTTGACAAGCGGGGAATAATTTGCTATATTATATAAGCGCTTTATTGCAGAAAGAAAAAACGCTTATATAATACTGGAGAAGTCGCCTAGCCCGGTTTATGGCGCACGACTGGAACTCGTGTATGCGTTGATAGCGCATCGAGGGTTCGAATCCCTCCTTCTCCGCCACATCGGAGCAAGCTTTGTATCGCTTGCTCCGATTTTTTATAAAAATCATAGTGCGCTTACGCCTCTGTTCCTCCTTTTCGCAAAAAGTCACGCTCGGCTCAACTGTTCGTTTGTAAACGCCTTCGCAACGCTTCGCTGTCGCTACCAACTTTTTGCGAGTTACAAGAGTTCAACTCCTAACGCCGAAATGCCGAAAATATCTTTTCCATATGGCTTAGACATAAAAAGCACAACACTGTAGAGATAAACTCGCGTGTTGTGCTTTTTTATGATAATGTAAAAAGAACCTTCCTAATATCCATTAAACCAGAGCAAAGTAGTATTTCTTGATGAAGGATGAAGATTTTTGTAACATAATTCAGGATAAAGGAGGTCTTCCATTTTGATTACAGAAAATGCATTAGTTGATATTGTTTATCCGTATGCCAAAGGAAAACCGGATATTTTGGTATCCATTGGAATAGTAACTCCAGCAGAGGTATTAAAGATATGCATTGGGACAGACGGGAAAATTCTGCCTGTTTTCAATAAAACGTATGAAATAGGTTCTATTACCAAAAGCTTTGTAGCATCTCTGATTGTGAAACTAATCGGTAAGGGTATTATCAGTTTGTCGGATTATGTTAGAGAAGGTATCACTCTGGAGCAGTTACTGACGCATAGTGCAGGTATTAAAGAATATCCTCTGCCGCAAATCGGAGTGGATAATCCGTATTCTCATATTACTGCCGATGATGTGGTATCTTATATCGGTCATACGGAAAAAGGCTCTGGAGATTGGAAGTATTCCAATACCGGCTTTTCCTTAGTTGGCATTTATTTATCGGAAAAGCTGAAAAGCCCTTTTTCAAAGGTGCTGGAAGACTTCATAAAAAGCTGTAATTTAAAATCTACATATATTGGATATGGGGGAGCCGATTTGTTAGGACACAATGGCGAACATACCTTTAGATGGCAATGGGATAAAAACTCTGCATTTCTTTCTGCAGGATGTTTGTCATCTTCTCTTGATGACATGATACAATATTTACGCCTTCATATGGATTCTGATATGTATGAGGAGTGTCATAGAAAACATCTTACAACACAAATGCCTTTTGATATGGGGCTTGCATTTATGAGGCAAAGAGAAACAGATATTGTGTTTTGTATGGGACTCACAGAGGGGTTTAGCTCTTTTATAGGTTTTGATTCCAGTAAAAAATTTGGAGTAGCAGTCTTGTCCAATTATTGCGGATTTGGATATGGTAATCACTGTACTCCAAATGGTATTGGCTTTTCTATTTTGAACGATCTTTTGCGCTGAAACCTTAGCATGTTTTTAATTTGTATAGTTTCTGAATCCTTAAGAATTGGACATTTTTATCGGTGTCCGATCCAATGTGGAGGACAAATCCCATTTCCAAAATACCGGAAATATTTTTTCGTAGTCCTTAGACAGAAAAAACCACACGGTTTTCACAGAACAACCCTCAAGCCATAATGGTTTGAGGGTTGTCGCTTTTCGTCAACAAGTATACGGATGTGCGCAAGATGAATTCAGTAAAGCTATCAGCAGCTTGAAAAGAACTATGGCAGAGAGAACACAGAAAAACCAAGGACGCGCTGGAGCTGCGGAAAGATTGTGTAAAACTGTGGTTTCGCTGAGGGGATCGCTTGCAATTGGATGATTGATGCTATGACACGGTAGCGGAACTGAAGGAAATATATCCCCACATCAAGCGGATCAAATACCGCAGCGACTATTCCGGCGAGCTGATCGAATTTGAAAAATCGTTTTTCCCTGGAGACGAGGATAACATATGCCCGGAGGGGATGGACGGTACGGGGAGAATATCCTATGTTAAGCACAATCAGGCGATGGTCGCGGCAAGCGATATCTGTATCTTTTATTACGATGAAGGTTATCAGCCGAGCCGAAGAAAGGTATCCAGATGGTCGCCGCCCGATTACCAACCGAACAGCTGCACACAGCTTGTTTTTGAATCTGCGGTACAGAAGTATATGACGATCATCAATTTGTATAACACAACGATATAAAAAGCAACTAACTTTTTGAACAATTTGGTTGAATCGTTGAAAAATAAGCGGTTTTGTGCTACAACTATATATATATAACTATGTGTAAGGGAGCTTGGCAAACATGTAAAACACACCCTTGTCAAGGACATTTTTTCAAAACGATACAGGCAATCAACCGTTAGAAATATCTTCCGTTAGCAAGCCTTAGTTATTGGAGCAAGCTTATAAGTGTTGAGAAAATTGTTTCGCTGCGAATATTTTATAGTATTGACGCGGAACCAGAGCGGTCGTTCTTCACCGGAAAGATTTTGGTTGTAGTGTGTTCAGGGGAAAACGGCGTCTTCTCTTAAACGCAGAACTGAGTGCCAAAAAAGCAAGGGAGTTATAGTATGCAGAATGGAATTTACAGAAAAAAAGTATTGACAGGGTAAAATCACCTGAACAATTAAATGAATATATTCGTGTTTCAAATCCGGGTGTGTGGCTGGTGTTGGCGGCTATAATCGTACTTCTTGTCGGCATATGTGTCTGGGGTGTTTTCGGAAAACTTGATACGAAGGTTTCAGCGATTGGCACGTGTACGAACGGTACGATGACCTGTTATGTGGGAAATGATGATATTGGGCAAATTACAAGCGATATGAAGGTCACTGTTGAAGGCAAGGACTATGAGATTCTTGCTATCGGCAACACGGCGATAAAAGCAAGCGATAAATTGAATGAGTATCTTCTTTATCTTGGCGGTTTCAATGAAGATGAATGGGTATATGAAATCACTGTAAAAACAGACCTACCAGATGGCGATTATGAAGCAGAAATAGTTGTGGAAAGCATATCTCCGATGTCTTTTGTTTTAAATTGAGAGAGGCCTATTTATGAATCAAAAAAATAGTCGCAAAAATGAAAAGAAAATTAAAAAGCCGATTACAAAGGGCGTTGCAAAAGTTCCTGTGGTCATACAGCTTGAAGCATTAGAATGCGGCGCTGCCTCTCTTGCTATGATTTTGGCTTATTATGAAAAGTGGATTCCGCTTGAACAGGTTCGTTCTGACTGTGGGGTGTCCCGAGATGGGTCTAATGCCAAAAATGTTTTAGTTGCAGCACGTAGTTATGGATTAATCGCTAAGGGTTATCGTTACGAGCCGGAGGTGCTTCGCAAGGAAGGAAAGTTTCCGTGCATTATTCATTGGAATTTCAATCATTTTGTTGTACTTAACGGCTTTAAAGGCAACAGGGCTGTTCTTAACGACCCGGCAAAAGGCACATATTCTGTGACAATGGAGACTTTTGATGAATCATTTACCGGTATTTGTTTGATGTTTGAACCGGGTGAGTCTTTTGTTCCTTCCGGTAAGCAGAAATCGATATTTGAGTTTGCAAAGTCAAGAATGGTGGGCACAGGCACAGCGGTTGCCTTTGTTATTTTGACGAGTATCATCTCGTCTTTAATGGGTGTGATTAACCCGGCATTTTCGCGCATCTTTTTAGACAGACTTTTAACTGGGGCCAATCCTGAATGGTTTATGCCGTTTATTATCGGTCTGGCAGGTTTCAATATAATTCAGCTTATTGTTGCTTGGATAAGCGCCGTATATAACCTGAGAATTAACGGGAAAATGGACGCTGTTGGAACTACATCGTTTATGTGGAAGGTCCTCAGAATGCCGATGGAGTTTTTTTCGCAGCGTATGGCAGGCGATATTCAACAAAGACAGGCATCGAATGCACAGATTGCATCGAACCTTGTAAACACCTTTGCACCTCTTGCTTTGCAATCGGTTATGATGGTGTTTTATCTTGTTGTCATGATTCGCTACAGCTTGCTTTTAACACTGATTGGCGTTTTATCAATTGCGATGGATATGATTTTTTCAAGAATCATATCCCAAAAACGAATCAACATTTCACGTGTTCAAATGCGTGATGCAGGTAAGCTTGCAGGTGCTACGGTTGCCGGTATTGAAATGATTGAAACAATCAAGGCAAGCGGCGCTGAAAATGGATTTTTTGAGAAATGGGCGGGCTATCAAGCAAGCGTCAATACACAGCAGGTGAAATTTGAAAAATTAAATCAGTATCTTGGAATGCTTCCTTCCCTTGTATCCTCGTTGACGAATACAGCTGTCTTGGTGCTTGGTGTATTTCTTGTTATTCAAGGTGAGTTTACGGTTGGTATGATTATGGCATTTCAAGGATTTTTAACTTCTTTTACTGCACCGGCAACAATGCTTATAAATGCAGGACAAACGTTTCAGGAGTTGCGCACCACAATGGAGCGCGTAGAGGATGTTATGCAATATCCTACTGATGTAAACTACGAAAGCGAGAGCTTTTCAGTGGACGAAGATAAGGATTATGATAAATTATCCGGCAATATTGAAATAAAAAATATCACTTTTGGATATGCAAGACTTGGCGAACCTTTGATTAGTGATTTTAATATGTCGATAAAAACAGGCCAGCGTGTTGCCTTTGTTGGTGGTTCCGGTTGCGGTAAATCCACTCTTGCAAAATTGATTTCCGGCTTGTATCAGCCTTGGAGCGGTGAAATATTATTTGATGGAAAGCCGATGTCAGAGATTGACCGTGAAGTGTTTACCGGTTCTCTTGCAGTTGTAGACCAGGATATCATTCTTTTTGAAGATACCATTGCCAACAATATAAAAATTTTTACATGCAAGATCAAGAATATCAATGGGATTATGTGGTATTTTTATGCGCTGTTTAATAAGCTTGATAACATAAAAAGGAGGAGAAGAGAATGCCGACAGTATATGAAATTAAAGAACAAATCAAATCTGCACGCGGGCTTATTAAAGCGGACTTAGTTATTAAGAATGCCAATGTTCTTAATGTATTTACGGAGCGGTTTGAAAAAAAGGATATTGCTGTTAAAGACGGCTATGTTGTCGGACTTGGTGAATATGAAGGAATAACAGAAGTTGATGCAGAAAACAAAGCGGTTGTCCCCGGTTTTATTGACGGCCATGTACACCTTGAAAGCTCGGTCGTTTCGCCGAAGCAATTTTGTAAAGCGGTTGTTCCTCACGGTACAACGGCTGTTGTTGCCGATCCTCACGAAATTACAAATGTGCTTGGGAAAACAGGATTTAACTATATATTGGAAGCCTCAAAGGGATTACCTTTGGATGTGTATTTGATGGTTCCTTCCTGTGTTCCGGCAACACCGTTCGATGAGTCCGGTGCGGAAATTACGCATGAAGATGTTGACCAGCTTCTTGCAAAGCCTGGTGTAATCGGCCTTGCTGAAATGATGAATTTCCCCGGAGTTTTGGGCGGCAGTCTTGATGTTTTAAGAAAAATCAGCACCGCAACTGACTCAAAAAAGGTGGTTGACGGACATGCTCCCGGTCTTTCAAGCAAAGACCTTAACGCTTATATTGCAGCAGGGGTTCGTTCAGATCATGAATGTACCACTGCAAAGGAAGCTATCGAGAAAATCAGCCTCGGTCAGTGGGTGATGATTAGAGAGGGAACAGCCTGCAAAAATCTTGAAGCTTTGATGCCGCTTTTTGAAAAGCCCTATTGCGACCGTTGTATGCTGGTCACAGACGATAAACACCCTGGAGATTTGGCAAATGAGGGCCATATAGATCATATTGTAAGAAAAGCAATTTCTCTCGGCGCCAACCCTGTTAATGCCTATAAAATGGCATCATACAATGCAGCAGTATATTTTGGACTTACATCAAACGGCTCTATATCTCCGGGATATGCCGCAGATTTTGTTATTTTGGATGATGTTAACTCTGTTAAGATTCATTCTGTATATAAAAAGGGTAAGCGTATTGATGATTCTATAGACAGCATACTTCGTTCCATTGTCAGAGCCAATCCCTATGTTTTAAAGGTAAGCGATACCGTTCGTATCAGGGAAATTACTGCCGGCAGTTTTAAACTGAACAAAGAGAAAGAAAAAGTAATCGGATTAGTTCCCGGCGAAATACTTACAACCGACGAGGGTTATGCAACGGACGTTGATGTGGATCAGGATATATGCAAATTATCTGTGATTGAAAGACATCACAACACCGGACATATTGGAATTGCCTTTGTAAAGGGATATGGACTTAGGGCCGGCGCTGTGGCAACAAGTATTGCGCACGATTCTCACAATGTGATCGTTGCCGGGACTGATGACGAGGATATGGCTTGCGCCGTGTCGCGGATAAAAGAAATGCAGGGCGGAATGGTGGTTGTTAAAGGCGGTGAAGTAATTGCGGAATTGGCTTTGCCTATTGCCGGGCTCATGTGCGACCTGGATGCAAATGAATGTGAAGAAAAGCTTAATCAGGTAAAGGAAGCAGCCTATTTGCTCGGCGTCAATAAGAATATTGACCCATTTATGACGCTATCTTTTTCAAGTCTTGCAGTTATACCTACGCTTCGATTAACAACGCTTGGTGTTGTTGATGTAACCAAGTTTAAATTGTTGTGAAGAGTATCTCATACAGGATGTTTCGTCTAAACAAACATAAAGAACGGGAGAAACGCAAGGTGGAAAGTAAATTAAAACAATTATTTGATTTTCAGCGTTTTTATAACAATGACAGTCTTGCGCGGATGATTGCGGAAACCGAAAGTCGCTATAGCAAAGAACTTAATGACGACGACTTATCCTTTGTTAGTGCTGCGGGAGAGGAATCCTCCGGTTGGCACAGAAAGGATGGCGGCCATGGCGATGAATAAAACTCTTGATAAGGAAAAGTTATATTCTGACTATCATTTGAAGGTGAGTCGTTATATATCAAGTCGAATTCAAAACACTTGCGATGTTGAGGATTTGGTATCCCAGGTTTTTTTGAAGGTGTATAAAAGCTTAGACGGGTTTGATAGCAGTAAGGCTTCGATTTCAACATGGATTTACACCATAACAAGAAACACCGTAATAGATTTTTTCAGAACGCAAAACAATTTTTTACAACTAGAAATAGAGATTCCTTCAAATGATAAGGCTGATGATAATTTGCTTCGTGCAGAGCTTTTAGACGAGCTTGCAGCTGCACTTGAAAAATTGGATGAGCGTGAAAGAGATATTATTATTCTCCATTATTACAGCGAAAAGACATTGGTTGTGATAGCGGAGCTCATGGATATCTCGTATTCATATGTAAAGGTATTACATAAAAACGCGATCAATAAATTAAAAGAACTTATGATATGATTGAATGGAGAAAACAATATGAAGCTTAAAAAAATCTTATCTGTAATTCTTGCAGTAATGATTGTCGTCGTTGTGCCGACGACGGCAAGTGCGGAAACCGAAGGCAATTACACCTATACTGTAGAAAATGGCGAGGCAACCATTACGGATTTTTCTTCTTCAGAAGAGGGCGATATAGCCATCCCTGATACGCTTGGCGGTTATCCTGTTACTGCAATCGGTGATAATGCGTTTGAGAATTGTGCGAAACTGACGGGCATAACGATTCCAGACAGCGTTACAAGCATCGGTGACTGGGCATTTTGCAGATGTACGGAACTGACAGACATCACAATTCCGGACAGCGTTATAAGCATCGGTGAATATGCATTCTACGCTTGCCAGAAAGCCACGAGCTTAACCATCGGCAATAACGTTGAGACCATTGGCAGTTGGGCGTTTGGTCACTGTGACAGACTGACAGATATCTGCATCCCGGCCAGTGTAACCAATATCGGGGAGGCTGTATTTGGCATTTGCGGTCTGATAGAGAGCATATCAGTTGATGCATCGAATGGAGCGTATCACGTTAAAGACAACTGCCTTATAAAAACAGAATCAAAGGAATTGATTCAAGGTTTTAATAACAGTATAATTCCGGCAGATGGCAGCGTAACGAGTATTTCTCCTTCTGCATTCTATCAATGTGAAAAACTAACAGCGGCAACTATCCCGGACTGTGTTACAAGTATCGGAGACAACGCCTTCTTTGGCTGTATAGGACTTACGGACGTAACGATTGGTACAGGTACAGCATATATCGGAGAAGGTGCATTTTACGCCTGTGAAAATTTGACTGATATCGTGATTCCTGACGGCGTTGAGAATATTGATGATGACACGTTTGGATGGTGCTCTAAATTGGAAAATATTTCACTGCCAAATAGCGTTACGAGGATTGGCGCCCGGGCGTTTAATTACTGTGCCGCATTAACGAACATCACTCTCCCGGACAGTGTTGAGAGCATCGGTGAATATGCATTCAATAATTGCACGGGACTAACAAGCCTGGTTCTCTCGAACAACGTGACGCATATTGGGAATTTGGCATTTGATGATTGCAGTAATCTTGTACTCACGGTGTATCCCGATTCTTACGCTGCCCAATATGCCGCTTTAAACGCTTTGAGCCATCATATCTCTGTAAAGGCCGAAGATATTCAACCTACCTGTACAAAAGAGGGGCTTACCGGAAAAACGTATTGTTCTATCTGTAATGAGATCCTTAACCCCGGCGAAGTAATTCCTGCAACAGGGCATACACCCGGCGAATGGGAAATTGAAAAGGAACCGACCGATTCTACCGAAGGAATTCGCATAAAGAAATGTACTGTATGTGGAGCAGAACTTGAGCGTGAGGTGATTCCGGTAGATGACACAAGCAGCTCGCAAACCGGAACGGAGTCTGACCGTGAGGAGAGCAACTTGGATGACACAAGCAGCCAGCCAACCGGAACAGGGTCTGACCACGGGGAGAGCACCTCGAATGATACAAGCAGCCAGCCAACCGGAACGGGGCCTGACCACGGGGAGAGCAACTTGGATCATACAGGCACCCCGCAAACCGGAGATAATTCAAATATCCGGCTATGGGTAAGCTTTATGCTAATCAGCGGACTTTCTGTGTTTGGTATTATCGTCACCCTGAAACGCAAAGAAAAATCCAAATAAATTATTAAGGGAAAATGCTATGGTTAGAGATTATTTACATACTGCTAAGACAAAACGAATTGTCTGTATTTCATTGATTTTCGTTCTGATCTGCGCTGTAATAACCGGTTGCGATACCAAAGCAAAGGATGTAACCGATTATTCTGCGGCATCAAATTGGGCTTATTTTGAGGATGAGAAAACAGACACCAAAGCAGATGTATTTTTTATTTGTCCTACCGTTTACTTCGGCAATGAAGATAGCTTTAATATGTCCCTTACCGATGAGGAAACAAAAGCAAATTTCCTTGGAGCCGTAAACATGGAAAAAGGCATTTACGATGCCGAATCCCGTTTTTTCGCCCCTTATTACAGACAAATCGGACTGAATGTATATGAAATGAATCCCGATCAACAAACTGCTTACATTGACATTGCTTATGCCGATGTAAAGGCTGCTTTCGAATACTACATGGAAAATGAAAACGATGGCAGGCCGATTGTTTTGGCAGGGTTTTCGCAGGGAGCCGATATGTGTATCCGGCTTTTAAAGGATTGCTTTAAGGATGAAAATACAAATAAACTGCTCATTGCCTGCTATGCAATAGGCTGGAGAATAACCGATCAAGAGCTGAAGGACAATCCGCACCTGAAATGTGCGTCCGGTGAAAGTGATACGGGAGTAATTATTTCCTTTAACAGTGAAGCTGAAACGATTACCGATTCGCTCATGATTCCAAGCGGAACAAAAACGAACGCAATCAATCCTCTTAACTGGAAAACAGATGGAACGATTGCTGAAAAATCTTTAAATAAAGGTGCTTGCTTTACTAATTACGATGGTGACATTGTAAATGAGGTTGCCGGTTTAACCGGAGCTTATATTGACAGTACACGCGGAGCGCTTAAAGTGACCGATATTAATCCGGAAGATTATCCGGCGGGGCTTGATATTTTTGAGGATGGCATTTACCATCTCTATGATTACCAGTTCTTTTATAGAAATTTACAGGAAAATGTGGCTCTCAGAATTGATGCATATTTGTCAAAATAAATCGAAAGCAGAAGCAGTGTCAAGGAGTGTCCGCGAATTGGTTTACAGACTTTAGTGTAAATGAAGTCAGCCGGCAACTTGGACGTGGACAGTTTTGAGCATCTCGGCCGCCGGCTTCACCCTGGAGCGGGGCATTACTGAGAACACATTGTGATAAAAGCGGACGGTACACCGCTGGCATTTGGCTTCTGGGAACACTTCTCCCACAGCCTCCAGCGTACCAGGGCACTTGTTCCCAACCATCAGCTTGATCCTGTCCAGGCCTCGAACAAGTGCCCTGAGCTGCCCCTTGATTACTTCCTCATTTAGCTGTACAATCTTTTCAGACATGGTTTGCTCTCTCCTTTCAGAATGGCATGTCGCAACTTCATTCTACCGGAAATCTGCAAACCATGTCTCTTTTTAGCTGCTTTTCATTTTGCGAAACTTATTCTGCCTTATCCTTTTTCGTGACTTAGTCACAGTACGCAATGAAAAAATACAGTATAATTACTGGTAGGATCATAACAGAAAGGACAGTATATGCAGTATTTTATCTCATTTTTAGAGGGGATTATTACCTTTATCTCCCCATGCCTTCTTCCTATGCTGCCGATTTATATATCCTATTTCGCTGGGGGAGAGCAGCGCTCCATTGGAAAAACGCTGCGAAACGCTTCTGGATTTGTGCTGGGATTTACCATTATTTTTGTGCTGTTAGGGGCTCTGGCCGGTACAGTGGGCAGCTTTTTGCAGAAATATCAGTTAGCCGTTAATATCATCTCCGGTTTGGTCGTGATTTTCTTTGGCCTTAATTTTTTGGGGGTTTTGAAGATCAACCTGTTCAGGGGAATGAAGACCTCCACAGCAGCTGGAAATCTAGGCTTTTTTTCATCGGTTGTGTTCGGTTTTATCTTTTCGTTAGGCTGGACGCCCTGTGTAGGCGCTTTTTTGGGCTCGGCCTTGATGCTTGCCTCTCAGCAGGGGCATGTTTTAGCAGGGGTTGTCATGCTGTTATTATACTCTTTGGGGCTGGGAATCCCTTTTATAATAAGCGCGATTTTAATTGATAAACTGAAAAATACTTTTCAGTTTATCAAAAGTCATTATAAAATCATCAATCTGGTCTGTGGTATTTTGCTTATCCTAGTAGGCGTTTTAATGATGACTGGGCTGCTGGGGAGATTTTTGTCCATACTAAATTAAAGGGGAAAATTATGAAAAAGAAGGTTGTTTGGATTATCGGGGCCGTCGCTTTAATAGCGCTGATTGTCGTCGCTTATATTCTCTATCAGGTTTTGGGGAGAGAATATGAGCCGGAGCGGCTGGCGGTCAACAGCACCGCTTCTGTCCAGAGTGGCACAGCCTCTCAAGCCGAAAAGCTGAAAGCGCCGGATTTTAGCGTGGAAGACCGTCAGGGAACCGATGTCAGCCTGTCCGATCACTTGGGAAAGCCGGTTGTGGTCAACTTTTGGGCGAGTTGGTGCTCCCCTTGCAAAAGTGAAATGCCTGATTTTAACGAGGCGTTTAAACAGTATGGGGACGAGATCGCTTTTATGATGGTAAACCTGACAGATGGAAGCCAGGAAACCATGCAGAGCGCTTTACAGTATTTAGACGGTCAAGACTTTGATTTTCCGGTATATTTCGATACCAATGCAAACGCAGCGATCACCTATGGGGTATCGTCGGTGCCTATGACTTTTTTTATCGATAAGGATGGAAACCTTGTTACCTATGCCTTAGGGGCGCTGGATGCAGAAAACTTGAACCGGGGGATCCAGATGATTCTGGAGGGATAGTATTAATAGACAAAAACGGCGGGAGGATTCTCCCGCCGTTTTTGTATGCGTTTAGCCTTCATTTTCTACCAGCACGGTATCGGTGTCGCCTTTTTTCATAGAGTTATCCAATGCTTCTACCAGCTTTTTAAAGGATTCGGAAGACTGGGTGGCGGTGGCGATGACATCCACCTGGTCGATATCCTGCTTTTCAAGAAGATCCTCCGGCAGCCGTTTGACATATTCGTCCGGCTTTACGTAATCCGTATCGGATGGATAGGCCGCGAGGTATTCCTCATCCTCTGATTTTTTTGCACCGTTTTCGTTCACCGAATCAAATTCTACACTGCTGTAACGCCCGTCCTTAATAGTGACCACCACATAATCCTTCCAGCCGTGGCTGTCATAGTTTTTGTTTTCCGCCCGGTAGGTTCCATCCTGCATGGTGTCCGTGCTATTACAGCCGGAAAGAAACAGGGCGGATACAATGCAGACGGTTAAAATGCCGGATAGATATTTTTTCATTTTCATAACCTCCTATATGATTTACCTTTTGTTTCGCGAAAATGAGCAGAATTTCTGTGTGTCTACTGTATAATTTACATAAATTTCGCACATATCAAAATGGGAAAGCAATGCATCCCTTCTTGACTTTCCTGCCGTATCATATTATGATAAAAGGCAATGGAAAAGAAGCTGTTTGCAAGCTTCCAGTTGCTAAAAAGAAAGTGCTTTTTGCGGCCTGCATACGAAACAAAGCAAGCCGCTTTATGCGCCGGAAACGCTGTGTCTTTAAGGAATGGCGGCCCTTTTAAAAACTGCTTTTTGTTAGTTTGCGCAAAAATAGGTTGCCCGTTTTTTATTTTGTTAACCGGGGAGTAAGGACGTATTATGAAAAAAAATAAAATTGTTCGCTGGGTTATCACTGTTTTGATTATCTTGATTTTAGCCGGAGCTTTAGGATACTTGTTTCTCACCTTGTCCCAGCAAAGGGCGGAGGAAGAGCAGCGCCAGCAAAACCTTCAGCAGGAAGAAACCCCGTATACCCAGCAGGATTTTGCCATGGATACCCTGATTGTCCAGTCGATTTATGGAGATCTGGGGGAAGAGGCCGCCGCGGCAAACAAGACGCTGCTAGACGATCTGGAAAACAAGCTTTCCATGTATAAACAGGATTCTGAAATTTCCCAGGTAAACGCCAAGGCGGGGCTTACCGAAGTAAGACGCCTAGAGGTCAGCGACGACACCTATAACCTCCTTGTCCGGGGCAAAGAGCTGGGGGAGCAGACTCAGGGGCTTTTTGATATTACCATCGGGCCGTTGAGCCGCTTGTGGAATATTACCGGTGAAAACCCCCAGGTGCCCTCAGAGGATGAAATTACGAAAACTCTGAGTTATGTGGATTATACCCAGCTTTCCTTTGACGACAGCAATCATTCCGTGCGCCTGCAAAAGCCGTTTATGCAGATTGATCTGGGCGGCATTGCCAAAGGCTATGCCTGCGATAAAATCAAAGCCTCCATGGCGGAGCAGGGCGTAACGTCAGCGACGGTCTCGCTGGGCGGAAATGTTCTGGTAATCGGCAAAAAGCCAAACGGCGAGGATTTTTCCGTAGGTATCCGGGATCCCTTTGGCGGGGACAACGATATTATGGGGACGCTGGCGGCTCCCGATAAAATTTTGGCCACTACCGGCGCCTATGAGCGGTATTTTGAGCAGGACGGCAAGGTCTACCACCATGTGCTGAACCCCCGCACCGGTTATCCCTGTGAGACGGAATTAGCGTCGGTGACGGTAATTTCCGAGGACGGGACGCTGGCCGACTGTTTGTCCACGACCTTTTACATCGCGGGAAAACAGGCGGTGCTGGATAATCTCAACAACCATGAAGAATTTGCGCTGATCGCTATCGATCAGGATAAAAACGTCTATATTTCCGACAGCTTAAAGGATAGCTTCACCCTGAGCGAAGGGAAGGGGTACACATTAGCCGAAGGGAATGCGTGAGCTTGAAACAGGACACTTTCTCCCGCGCCTTTTTTAAACGCGGGGATCTTTGGGCGATTCTGGCGCTGCTTCTCATTGCTGCGGCGGTTTACGGGTTTTCCCTTTGGCGCGGGAGAATGCCGGAGGGGACCGAGCTTTCGGCGGAGATCACGCTGGACGGCCAGGTGGCGGAGACGATCTTGCTTACCGGCCATCCGGACGAAATATTCACCCTGGATGAGGAGCCTAATGTAACTTTTGAGATTAATCAGGGCAGAATAAGATTTATAAACGCCGTCTGCCCGGATAAGCTTTGTGAGCAGTCCGGTTTTTTAGACGCGCCCAATGAAACGGCGGCCTGCCTGCCCTATCGGGTGGCGGTGCGGATCGTCGCTTCCCAGGCAGCTTCAGACGTACCGGACGTCATCACGGGATAAAGAAGAAGGACAAGGGAAAGGATGCAGCATGTCATGAAGCAGGAAACAGTTTCCCAAAAGATTCGCTTTTTGGCATTTATGGGACTGATGCTGGCGATGGCGGTTGCCCTTTCTTTTTTAGAGGGACTAATCCCGGCGATTCCCGCGCTGCCTCCCGGCGTGAAGCTGGGGCTTTCCAACATCGTCACCATGTATGCGCTGTTTTTCTTAGGGCCGCTGCCGGCAGCGGTTATCGTGGTTTTAAAGTCCGGGTTTGTTTTGCTCACCCGGGGCGTAGTCGCCTTTTTGTTAAGCCTGTCCGGCGGGATTTTGTCGGTGCTTGTGATGATCGCCGTGTTGGCGGTCACCCGGCGTAAGGCAAGCTATCTGCTGGTCAGCGTTTTTGGAGCGGTGTTCCACAATATAGGACAGCTGATCACCGCTTCACTGCTCACCCAGCCCAGCTTGTTTTTAGCTTATCTGCCGGTGCTGCTTTTGTCCGGCGTAGGGATGGGGATCATAACCGGCGCTATTTTAAAAATTGTCCTGCCGGCGTTGGGAAGGCTTAAAAATTCTATTTACCGTCCGCAATAGTTTATAATTTTGGAATAGGTGATAACATGTCTGTAATCAAAGCAAGGCGCAGCCTGCGGGGCGTCTATCTTCGTCACAACAAAAATACCAATGACTGCGCCACCGTCTCCATGCCCCTGCCGGAGGTTGTCAAAATCCCCATGCTTCAGCATATGGGAAAACCCTGCCGGCCGCTGGTAAACAAAGGGGATCTTGTGACGGTGGGGCAGAAGATCGGGGACAGCGAAGAGCTGTTTTCGGTCCCCATCCATGCCAGTGTCTCGGGAGAGGTCATCGGCATTGAGGATTATACCGCCGTGGGAGGCGCGGTCACCCAGGCGGTGGTCATCCGTCCGGACGGCAAGCAGACGGTATGCGATACGGTCACGCCGCCCAAGGTGACTGATCGGGAGAGCTTTTTGGCCGCCGTGCGGGAAAGCGGCCTGGCTGGCCTTGGGGGCGCGGGCTTTCCCGCTCACATAAAGCTCGGCTATCAGGATGTGGATAAGCTGGATA